>CAYYZC010000032.1:10203-18587 GCA_964475605.1 uncultured Chelativorans sp. | reverse complement strand
CGGCGCGGGATGCCTGGTGCAGTTTCGCGGCGACGCGCTCGACATCGACGCCGAGCTGTGACGACGCGGCCGGTGCCGGCCGGTCGATCTCGCCGCAGTTGAGCCCTTGCCGGCGCTGGTTTATGATCGATCCGGCGCCGCGCAGGATTCGCGGCGCTTTTTCGACCGATTCGGCGCATAGGAGGCAGACATCGACGCTCTCTCCCGGCGCACTGCCTCAGCGACAATCGACATGCGATGACCGCACAGCTCTTCAGGTTCAAGCCCAGGGCCGCCCATGGCGGGCGCAAGTCGCCGCTGGCCCCGGTGATGTATCGCAGCCTTTACTGGGTGCTGCAGATCGGCCGCAAGATGATCGCGATCGCGCCGCTCCAGACGGCCGTGGCGATCTTCCTCACCGTCATCGCCGATTTCTGCCACTTCCTGGCGGCTTTCCTGCCGCTCAAGATCGTGATGCTGATGGGCACGGAAGGCATGCCGCGCTTCCTGCCCGATTCCTGGCTGGCGCTGGGGCTGGAGACGCTCGTCATCGTCCTGGCCGGCACGGCGGCGTTCCTCCTGCTGCTCTCCTCCCTCATCGCCAGCGCCGTCGAGGCGCTCACGCGCAGGGGCGCGACGGAGATCATCCACAGCAATGCCAAGGTGGCGCTGCTGTGGGACCAGGAGACGATGACCCGCCAGGCCTATGTCCAGTTCGCCGACGGCGTTGCCGGACTGATCTTCGCAGCCGCCGGCATGCTGGTCATGGGCCTGCTCTATCCGGCCGCCGCCCTCTTGGTGTTCGCGATATTCGCGACCGGCCTGCTGGTCGCGATCGCCGGATCGGCGCTCTCGGAGCGTTTCGACGCCTTCCTGCGCGGCGGGCCGGGCCCCTATCTCCAGCTCATACGCAGTCTCGGCCTGTTGCTCGTCCTCGGCTACATGATCTGGGAGTTCTTCAGCGGCACGATGCCCAACCCGCTGATCGCGCTGGTCGCGATCATCCTGTCGCGCATCGTTCTCGGCCGGGGCGCGACGGGGGTGCGCGAGCTCTACCGCCTGTGCCGCGACCAGGAGCGGCTGTCGGCGATCTTCTTCCACCGCCGCCAGGCGCCGGCATTCGAGAAGAGCGACCGCGAGGATTTCATCGCCCTCTTCGACCGCAGCAGCGGGCGCGACTGGCTCGAGGAGACGATCGGCGGCCTGCTCGGCGAGGACGTCGCCGTCACCCGCCGCCGGCTGGTCGAGGGATCGGCGACCAAAGTCATGGTCTATGAGGTGGAGCTGCGCGACGCGGCCGGCGCACGCAGCAACCATGTCGTCTCGGTCTTCGACCGCGGCCGCATCGAGATGGGCAAGCACGAGGCCCGGCTGCTGAGCGACCTGCCGGCGGAGACGCCGCTGATGCCGCCCTCCTTCGTCTCCGACGCGGTCGGCCCCTATTGGGTGACGGTAGTGCCCTTCGTGCCCACCGGCGAGGAGGACGATCCGCAGCAGCGCGACGAGATCGAGACGCTGGTCGAACTGTGGACGATCGAGCCGCCGGACGCCCTTCTGAAGGACTACCGGCGCTCGCGCCAGACCATCGAGATGCGCGTCACGCCGGAAATGCTGGAAAGGCTGCTGATCTTCGCGGAGACCGAGCGCGACCGCGCCACCGTCGGCTTGGTGATCGAGAGGCTGCCCGAGATACGCAAGCGCATCTCGCGGCTGCCGCGCGTCTTCGTCAATTCGGTCGGCGCCGACTCGCTCTACCGCACCGAGGACGGCCGCTTCTTCGTCGCCCATTGGCCGAACTGGTCGATCGAGCCGATCGGCGCCAACTGGCCGGGTGCCGTGCGCGCCCATATCCGCACCGCCCAGTCGGTCAAGGAAGCTGCCAAGACGCGTCCCGCGCTGCGCAAGGTCGATACGCGCGACGTCATCATGGCGTCCTATCTGAGCAGTTTCGAGCAGGCCTATGCGCGCGAGCGCTTCGCCACCGCGATCGACATCCTCGGCGGTCTCAAGCGGCTGACGAAGATGCCGAAAAAGTAGCTCTTCAGAGGCCAAGACGCGTCCAGGCACCGTTCTTTTTCGACGATCTGACGCAGGCCTCGACGAAGGCGACGCCTTCGAGCCCGTCCTGCGCGGTGGGGAAGACGACGTCCTTCGGAATCCTGCCGTTGCGCCGCCGCCGGGCACGGATTGCCCGTGCCGCCTCGGCATAGATGTTGGCGAAGCCTTCCAGATAGCCCTCCGGATGACCGGCCGGCACGCGGGTGAGGCGGCCGGCGGCCGGTCCCGACCCGGCGCCGCCGCGGGTGATCAGGCGCCGCTCCTTGCCGAAGGGCGTGAACCAGAGCTGGTTCGGCTCCTGCTGCGACCATTCGAGCCCGGCCCTGGTGCCGTAGACGCGCAGCGTCAGCGCATTCTCGTTGCCGACCGCGACCTGGCTCGCCCACAGCATCCCCTTGGCGGCCGGAGCCCCGCCGACCGGCCTGAAGCGCAGCATGACATTGGCATTGTCGTCGAGCACCCGCCCCGGCACGAAGGCGTCGAGGTCGGCTGCAAGCGCGTCGAGCTCCAGCCCGGTGACGAAGCGCAGGAGATTGTAGGCATGGGTGCCGATGTCGCCCGTCGCGCCACCGGCTCCCGACCGCTGAGGGTCGGTGCGCCATTGCGCCTGCTTGGAGCCGCTCTCCTCGACCCGCTCGGCGAGCCAGTCCTGCGCATATTCCGCCTGCACCACGCGCAGCGTGCCGAGCTCGCCCCTGGCGATCATTTCGCGCGCCTGCCGCACCATCGGATAGCCGGTATAGTTGTGGGTCAGGATGAAGAGGCTGCCGGCGTCTTCCGCGAGCTTCGCCAGCTTGCGCGCATCGGCGAGCGTGGACGTCATCGGCTTGTCGCAGACGACGTGGATGCCGGCGGCGAGGAACGCCTTCGCGACGGCGAAATGCATGTGGTTGGGCGTCACGATCGACACCGCCTCGATGCCGTCCGGACGCCCCGCCTCCCGGCGCGCCATCTCCTCGAACGAGCCGTAGCTGCGGTCGGGATCGAGCCCCAGCCCGGCGGCCGAGCTGTACGCCCGCTCCGGATCGGAGGAGAGCGCGCCGGCGACGAGCCGGAACTCGCCATCCATGCGCGCGGCGATGCGGTGAACCGCGCCTATGAAGGCGCCCTGCCCGCCTCCGACCATCCCGTAACGAATCGGCCCCGACCTGGCTCTTGCCTCGACCATCGTCTCAACCCTCCTCTTCGGCGCCAAGCATATCCGATCCGAAGTCGTTTCCCGTCAAGCCCGCTGGCACGCTCCATGCATCGGCGACGATGCGAGGACGGGTGCCGGCAACGGCCCGCAGTCCGATCGGGCCTCCGGCGCCAAATGCGGCCGGCGGCCGAGTCCAAGGAAGGCACAATGGCGTCCCACAGTGGAGCAAAAGGCGATACGGCGTCCCCCCCGGGGGCCGATACCGCACGGCCGCCGGTCGGCCGGGCGATCGTCGTCACCGGCATCGTGACGCCCTATACGCACATGCTCTACGAAGAGCTCGCCCGCCGCCACCACCTCGACCTCCATGTCTTCGCCTGCAGCCCGGCCGAGCCGGGGCGGCTCTGGCGATTGCCGGCGGCGAGCGCCTATTCGCGCCGCACCCTGCGCGGCCTGCGCTGGCATCGCAGCTATGTCAGCCACATCTATTTCAACCCCGAGATCGCGCTGGAGATCCTGCGCCTCAGGCCCGATGTCGTGGTGGTCTCCGATTTTTCGCCGACCATGGTCTTCGCCGCCGCCGCGGCGCGCCTGCGCCGCATCCCGGTCGCCATCACCAGCGACACCGACCCGGCGAACGACCCCGGCCGCAACTCCTGGATGCACCGGCTCGCCCGTCGCGCGATCGCGCCGCTCGTCTCGTCCGCCATCGGCGGCAGCGCCGCGACGCTCGACGTGTTCCGCCATTACCGCATCGGCGCGGGGCGCATGGTGGTGTGCCCGCTGGCGCCGGCCTGGCAGCACGAAGGCGGTATCGTGGAACGGCAGGATCGGCCCTACGACCTCCTCTTCAGCGGCCTCGTCGACGACCGCTGGAAGGGCGGCCGCCACTTCCTCGAGACGATCAGGGCGCTGCATGGCCGCGGACGCCGGCCGCGCATCCGCGTCGTCGGCGAGGGGCCGCTGCTGCCCTTCCTCAAGGCCGAGATCGCCGCGCTCGACCTCGAAGCCCGCTTCGACGGCTATCTACAGCAGTCGCAGCTTGCCGACGTCTACGGCTCCGCGAAGCTGCTGCTCTTTCCCTCACGCGGCGACACCTGGGGGCTGGTCGCCAACGAGGCC
The DNA here is from genome assembly GCA_964475605.1 of uncultured Chelativorans sp. Lineage (GTDB taxonomy): Bacteria > Pseudomonadota > Alphaproteobacteria > Rhizobiales > Rhizobiaceae > CAYYZC01. Next base: position 14,290 of record CAYYZC010000032.1, on the reverse strand, counting down.
GCGCAATGCGGCACGCCGGTCCTGATCTCGCCGCACGCACAGGCCGCCTACGGGCTCGTCGAGCGCTTCGGCACCGGCGAGGTGCTGCCGCTCGATCCCGAGCGCTGGGCGGCGGCGGTGCTGCGCTATCTCGACGACGAGGCGCTCTGGCAGGCCGCCAGCCGTAGCGGCCTCGCCTCGGCCGCCCACTTCTCGCTCGCCAATGCCGCCGACACTTTCATGCTCGGCCTGCGCATGGCGCATGACGGATCGGCAGCGCCGTCCGCGGACCCCGAAATCCCCTTCGACCACGTCGAAGCGAAACCCTTCAACGGATGGAGCAATCGATGACGCCTCCCCCAGGCAGCGCACGCGACAGCACGGCACCGGCCTCTCCGCCCGAGCCGACCCTCGGCGAGGATCTGCGCATGGTCTATTACGCCTTGGCGACGCGCTGGAAGCTGATCGCAATGGCCGTTGCGCTGAGCATCGCCGTCGGCATCGTCTATATGTGGACGGCGGAACCCGCCTATACCTCGACCGCGAGCATCCTGATCGATCCGCGGGAGCGCAACCTCACCGACGGCGAGATCGTCCAGAGCGGCCTCGGCTCCTCCTCGCTCGGCGCCGACACGGCCCTGGTGCAGAGCCAGGTCGAAATGCTGCGTTCGCGCGCCGTGATGGACCGGTTGATCGAAGAGGAGAACCTGCTCGATGATCCCGAATTCGGTCATTCGAGCGGCGGCGGCAACCCCGTCAAGACGCTAGCGCGCCTATTGCTCTATGGCCCCAATCTCGACAGCTTCACGCCGCTCTCGCCCTATGACGCGGCGATCGCCAAGCTCTACAAGGCGGTGGACGTCGACCGGATCGGCAACACCTACATCCTCACCGTGGCGGTGAAGACGGGATCGGCGGAGAAGTCGGCGCGGCTCGCCAACACGATCGCGCATATCTATCTCGAGCAGAGCCAGCAGGCCGCCAACAGCTCCACCGCCGAGGCCGCCGCGGCGCTCGAGGACCGGCTTGCCGGCCTGCTGGAAAAGGCGAATGCGGCCCAGAACGCGGTCGAGCGCTATCGCAGCGAGAACAACCTGCTCGGCGTGGAAGGCGTGCTGGTCGACGAACAGCAGCTCCGCAATCTCAACGAGCAGGTGACGGTGGCGAGCATCGAGGCGGAGCGCGCCCGCGCGCGCCTCGACGAATTGCGCCGCCTGTCGTCGCTGCCGACGGCCGAGATCGCCGAATCCAACATACTGTCCTCGCCGCTCACCGAAAGGCTGCGCGCCGAGATCGCCATCGTCCGGGCGCAAGAGGACATCATGCACCGGACCTATGGCAACCGGCATCCGCACTTGCAGAACGCGGCGCAGAACCGCGCCACGCTGGAGCAGGCGCTGGCCGCCGAGTTCAGGCGCATCCTCGGGCGCGCGGAGAGCGAATTCCAGAGTGCCGCGGCGCGCGAGCAGGCGCTGCGCGCCATGCTGGTCAACCACGAGCAGCGCCAGTCCGAGCTCAACACCGCCTCGATCCGCCTGCGCCAGCTCGAGCAGGTCGCCTCGTCGAACCGTGCCGTCTACGAGACGTTCCTGCAGCGCTCCAACGAAGCGCGCCAGCAGATCGACCTGCCGACCGTCACCGCGAGGGTCATCAGCAATGCGGTGCCGAGCTCACGCCCGAGCGATCCGCAGCTCCGCATCGTCATGATGATCGCACTGCTCGGCGGCCTGATGGCGGGCCTGGCGCTCGCCTGGCTGCTCCACCTGCTCCAGGGGACCCGCGACGAGCAGCGGCCGCAGCCCTTCCACGGCCGCCGGCGGCTTCCGCAGATCGACTGGCGCCGTTTCATCCCGGCACGGCGGAAAGCGTCCAAGCAGCCGCGTCCGGCCGTCGCACAGCGCGCCACGGCCGACGATGGGCGCGCGCACGCCCCGCGCCGGCGCACCGGCTCGCTGCTCGGCGAGCTGTCGTGAGCGAGGCGGGCCAGCCCGGAACGGAAAGGGGCGCGATGCGCAACGAGCTCGGCTATGCGATCGTGGACCAGGCGATCGTCAGCGCCTTCAATCTCGGCCTGAGCCTCGCCTTCATCGCGCTCACCACCCCGGCCGAGTTCGGCCGGTTCGCCGTCGTGCAGGCGGCGCTGCTGATCGGCCTTTCGCTGCAGGTGCCGCTGGTCCTGATCCCTACCAACTTCCTGATCCCCGGACGTGAGCCGGCTGTCCAACGCGCGCAGATCTCGATGCTGACCAGCATCAACGCCATCGTAGCGGCCGTCGCCGGAGGATCGGGCATGGCGGTCGCAGTGCTTTATGGACACGGGCTGCCGGTGATGGTCGCTCTCATCGTCCTGTTCACGATCTCCGTGTTGCGCGAGCAGGTCCGCACAACATTCTTCGTCCACGGAAACGCGGCCCGCACCCTGGTTCACGACATGGCGTACATCGCAGCGTCGCTTCTGGCGATGGTGGTGCTTTGGCAATATGCGGAGCCGCTGACGGCCGTGGTCTGGGGGATGACCATGGGCAGCGCGGTCGCGCTGGCGGTAGCCCGTCCGGCGCTGGGCCTCGCACCGCGCGATTTGATCCGCCATGTCCGCGAATACGGCGTAATCTGGCGCGAGACCAGATGGTCGCTGCTCGGATCCTTGCAAACCGAGGCCCAGAGCCGGGGTTATGTCTATGCGACGGAGCTATGGCGGGGACCGGCGGCCATCGGCACGGTGCAGGCCGGCCGACTGATCCTCGCGCCGCTGGCCCTGCTAGCCGGTGCGTGGGGCCGCGTCGCACAGCCTTCGATCGTCGCGGCGCTGCAGGTCGATGACCAGGAAGGTGCGTTCCGGATTCTCAGGAACGGGCTTGCCGTCATGGTTGCGCTCGCGCTTGCCTACGGGCTTGTGGTGGCTTCGTCGTGGCCTCTGATCGAGCGCTATGTCTTCGGCGACTCCTATCTGAACATGGGCGGCATCGTCCTCGCATGGTGGATCTATGCAGTGCTTCACTGCGCGAGCGCATGCCTCGGCATTTTCGTGCAGGCGCGCAGGCAGTTTCGTGCCCTTGCATTCGTCTTCACCGCTTCCTCGCTCACCTGTCTCGCCGGCCTGCTCCTCCTCAGCTTCTCCAGCTTTCCCGTCCTCTCGGTCGTCTATGTGCTGGTCGGCTGCGAGGTCGTCGTGGTTGCCGGTCTGGTCTGGATCATCGGCAGGAGCGGCGCACCCTTCATGAAAGGCTTTGCGATGAGGGAGGCGCCAAATGCGTCATAGCGAGGTCCTCCATGCACACGCTGCGTCATTCCGCGTTCGTGAGGGAGGCAACTACAGGGTGGCGTTGGCGAGCCTGCTGCCTGCCGCGCAGTTCGCTTTCGTCCTCCTCATCTGGCCGATCATCTCCTACAATCCTGCGCCTCCCTCGGATCTCGAGCTGACCGCTCCATCCGTCGCGCCGGAATTCCTGCTGACGAAGCTCGCACCGCCAGCATTCGGCCTCCTGGCGCTCGGCCTGCTGCTCGCATGCCGCCCGACGGTTCGGAGGGACATGCGCCTGACCGTCGGGCTGGTGCTGCTCTTCCTCGGCTTTGCCGCGGCAAGCAGCCTGTGGGCGCTCGCTCCCATACAGGTGTTGATCGAGACGACGAGGTTGTCGCTTCTCTATCTCTGCGTAGCGGTCGGCTGCATGAGCGCCAGGTCGATGGACGACGTCCTGCGCCCCGTCCTCTACGTCTTTGCGGCGGCAATCTTCCTCAACACATTCGCCGTCGTCTTCCTGCCGACGAGCCCGATCGGCCATCCCGGCATATACGGCCACAAGAACACGTTCGGCCTCGTGGCTGCGTTGGCGATCCTGCTGCTGATTCCGGGAATCGCTCGTCGAAGGACGATCGGCGCCATGCTGACGCTGATCGGGCTCGGTCTCAGCGTGGCTTTCGTCGTCGTCAGTCAATCGAAGACATCGATGGCGCTGGCCCTGGTCGCCCCGCTGATCTGCGCCGGTCTTTTCCTCATTCGCCGGCTATTGCGGATATCGCTGTCCGTAGGCTTCGTTCTCGGCCTCCTCCTCCTGGGAGCCATCTATGCGATCGCCGCGGCTCTCTGGAATTTCTCCGTAGCCGACAT
>CAYYZC010000032.1:9006-10103 GCA_964475605.1 uncultured Chelativorans sp. | reverse complement strand
CATCGTCGCCGCCATGTTGCTCGCCGTGTGGAACAATCTCGGGCGCCTTGCCGACGACCATCCGCGGATCGCGTTCCTGATGGCGGGCATGCTCGTCTTTCTCCTGCTCCACCAGATGCTCGAGAGCAGCATCTTCAATCCGCTCGACCCAGGCGCGGTGATGTTCGCGCTTGTCCTCTTCCTTCCCCTCGTCAAAGAATCCGCGAGTTCACGCCATGCCCATCGAGTCGGCTGACGCCGTTTCCAGTTCCTACCCCGTTGCTCCCACCAGCGTCTCGATCCTGATCGCCAGCCTCGGACGCCAGTCGCTTGTCGATCTGCTTGCGTCCATCGATCGCGCCCATACGCCCAAAGGCACGCAAGTGGAGGTGATCGTCGCCGACGACAGTCCCGACGGCCGGGTGGCGCAGCGTCTCCGGGATTTCGATATCTCGCGCCCGCTCAAGATCCTGAATGTCGGCGCGCGCAACGTATCCTGCGCCCGCAACGCGCTGCTCGATGCGGCCACCGGCGAGTGGGCGCTCTTCGTGGACGACGACGAACGCGTCGACGCGAACTGGATCGCAGCGCATCTTTCCGCCGGCCAGCGTTTCGAGGCGGATGCCGTGTTCGGCCCCGTTCGCTACGTCTATCCGGCCGCCACGCCCGAATGGTTCCGGAAGGCCGATCCGATGGCGCTGGAACTTGGCTGGGGATATGAAGGCAAGCCCGCCCGCGAAGGTGTCACGACGAACACATTGCTGCGCATGGCCACCATTCGCCGCCTGAATATCCGGTTCGATCCGGCGTTCGGGCGCAATGGCAGCGACGATGCGGAGTTCTTCAGCAGGTTCTCCTGTGCCGACGTCAAGATGGTGCTCACCGAGCGTGCCTTCACCTGGGAGGACGTTCCTGCATCACGCGCCAACCCGGATTATATCTTCGACAGGGCGACCCGTAACGGACAAAGCTACGCCATGATCCGGCTGCGGGATACTTCCGGCGCGAGCCGGCTCGGCTTTGCGGCACAGGCATGCGCCAAGCTTGCCCTCGCCTCGGTGCTGACCGCCGCAGCCTGGCCCGTCGGCAAGGCATGGCACATGCGGTTCCGGTCGATG
>CAYYZC010000032.1:0-8906 GCA_964475605.1 uncultured Chelativorans sp. | reverse complement strand
CTTCAGGTTGTCCAGATTGTCCTTCAGCGGCAATCCGAGATTCCAGCCGGTGCGGTGGAGATAGGTCGTGCTCGTATTGTCGAGATATTGCAGGCCGGAAATGCCGGTAGCGATCGTCTCGAAGCCGAGGCCCTTGCAATAGTCGCGCAATTGCGGGCTGAAATGCCGGCGCATGCCGAACGGGAAGGAGAAATGCCGGACGGGCTTTCCCGTCAGCTCTTCCAGCAGGTCGCGCGACCGCCTGATCTCGTCGTCCCAATGCTCCTGCGACAGCCTGGACAGCACCGGATGGCTGTGCGTATGGCAGCCGATCGTGTGACCGGCCGCATGGATCTCCCGCACCTCGGTGCCCGACAGCGTCGTGTCGGGCCCGCCATAGCAGATGCGCTCGAAATAGGCGGCGATGTCGGCTTTCGACGCGCGATCGCGCAGCGGCCCGCTATTGACGTAGAAGGTGCAGCGCGCGCGCCGTCGCTCCATCAGGTCGAGCGCGCGGTGCCAGCCGCAAAAATTGTCGTCGAAGGAGACGAAGAGCCGTTTGCCGGACGCGCTCCGCGCGAAGGCGCCGGGCTCGACGGTGCGATAGCCCTGGTCGGCGAAATAGGCGAGCAGCTCGTCGAAGGCCGGCAGTTGCTCGCGCCCCAGCTCGTGGAAATAGATGGCCAGATCGTCGGGCAGATAGCTCCTGGCGAACGGCCGGTGCACCTCGCGCACCACCTTGAGCGCCGTCGCCTTGAGGCTCGCGAATGTGTTCATCCTTCCGCTCCCGTCGATCCCGTCCCTGCCGCCGCGAACCGGCCGAGCGCCGCCCGGAACCGGTCCGGGCTGTAGCAGGCCTCGTAGCGGCGGCGCGCAGCACTTCGGTCCCGCTCCAGGCGGGCCGGGTCGGCGAGATAGGCCTCCAGCCGCCATGTGACGGCATCGGCCAGTTCCTCGCCTTTCAGCGACGGCGCCAGCACGTTGTGGCGCAGCTCCGCGCCCATCATCTCGGCAATGCCGCCGACATCGAGCACGATCGGCGCCATGCCATGCGCCAAGGCCTCGATCAGGGCCAGCGGCGCGAGATCGTGCCGCGACAGATAGAGGAAGACATGGGCCCCGGCGAGGATCGCCGACTTGTCTTCCTCGCTGACCCTGCCGGTGACGACCAGATCGCCGGCAAGGCCGCGCTCGGCGACCTTGCTCCGCATCTCGTCGACACCCAGCGCCGATGTCGGACCGCCGACCATGTGGCCGGTGACCGGCAGGCCCTCCCGGCGCGCCTTTTCGATCGCGGCCGTGAAATCGAGCACGCCCTTGCGCGGGTCGAGATTGCCGAGGCAGGCCAGGGCCAGCGGGCGGGCGGGAAGCTGCCGCTTCTCGCCGGGGTCCGCGGCCTGGTTGGGCAGATGGAGCACGGCGGAAAAGACGCCTGCGCCGCGCGCCGTCTCGGCGGTGCCGGCGGTGATCGCGATCAGCTCGCAGCCCGTGATCAGCCGGCGGATGAGCCGGTCGCGCCTTGTCTTCCCGTCGAGGATCGGCGTCAGGCCCTCGCCATGGAGATGGATCAGGACGCGCCCGGCTATGCGGCGCGCCATCGCCGCGAGCAGCGCGTCGCGGATCGCCGTATGCGCCCATGGCGCCATGCCGAGATAGGCGATGTCGAAGCGCCGGCCGCTCGCCCGCATCCGCGCCAGTCGCGCCAGCAGCCGGCCGAAGCCGAGATATTTGCCGGGGCTGCGCTTGCCCACGTCCTCGTTGCTGCGCGCGCCGCCTTCCCAATGGTGCTCGACGCGCCAGCCCGGCTGGCCCGCCAGCACCTCGTGGACGGCCGCCGCCATCGCCGACTGCCCGTGATGCGGCGGCGGCAATTGCGCCAGGAACAGCACGTCCCCGGTCACGATCCGGTTTTCGAAATGCGCGCGCATCTCATGCCGCATCGCGCAGCACCCGCGCGGCGAGCGCCGACACGATCTCGCTCACCCCTGCCGGCGTCAGATCGGCATAGATCGGCAAGGTGATCATCCGCCGCGCGAATTCCTCCGAGATCGGCAGCCGCGCATCGGCATGGTCGGCGAAGGCGGAGAAGAGATGGATCGGCGGATAGTGCAGGCTGGTCTGTATGCGCGCCTCGGCCATGGCGAGGCGCAGCGCGTCGCGCCGCTCCTCCTCCACGACGATGCCGGCGAGATGGGCCGTGCCGTCGCCCGGCCGGCCGCCGAAGATCATCTGCACCGAAGGCCCGCAGAGCCGCGCGATCTCCTGCGCATAATGCGCTGCGAGCGCCTGGCGGCGGCGGTTGTTCTCCGGCAGGCGGGCAAGCTGCGCCAGCCCGATCGCCGAGCGCAGATCGTCTATCCGGTAGTTGAGCCCGTGCGCGACCACGTCATAGGTGCTCGGCCGGCCGTGATGGCGGTCCCAGCTCAGCGTCGTCATGCCGTGCGAGCGCAGGCGGCGCAGCCGCTCCGCGATCACGTCGTCGTTGGTCACGACCATGCCGCCCTCGCCGGTCGTCATGTTCTTGTTGGAGAAGAAGGAGAAGCAGCCGATATCGCCGATCGCGCCGAGCGAGCGGCCGTCGAATTCCGGCCGCGCCATCAGCGGTGCGTGGCAGGCGTCCTCGATCAGCCGCAAGCCATGCCTGTCGCAGATCGACATGATCTCTGCCATGCGCGCCGGATAGCCGCCGAAATGCATGGCGACGACGGCGCGGGTGCGCGGCGTGATCCTGGCCTCGATCTCGGCCGGGTCGATGGTCGGCTCGGCCAGCGAGACGATGTCGGCGAAGACCGGCATGGCGCCGATCGCCTTGCTCATGTTGGCCGCGGCGACGAAATTGATCGCCGGCTGGATGATCTCGGACCCGCCGAGGTCGAGCGCCAGCATGGCAAGATGGAGTGCGGCCGTGCCGTTGCCGACGGCGATCGCGTGGCGCGCGCCGGTCATCCCGGCGAAGCGCTTCTCGAATTCCTGCGTGCGCGGCCCCATGGAGAGCCAGCCGGAGCGCAGGCAGTCGACGGCCGCCTCGATCTCCGGATCGCCCAGCGTCGGTTCCGACAAAGTGTAGCGCCAGTCCATTTCCCCTGCCCCCTTCAGATGCCGAAACGGCTGCAATCACGCTCGAATATCTCCTGCGCCTGGGCGTAGTCGTCAGGCCGGCCAATATCGAGCCAGAACGCATCGTTGCGATGGACGTGGACCTTCTCGCCGCGGGCGATGAGCTGCTGCACCAGCGTCGGAAAGTCGAGATAGGTATCGGGCTCGATCAGGCTGAGCACGCGCGGCTCGTAGACATAGACGCCCATACTGACGTCGTAGGCGTGCTCGGGCTTCTCGATATAGTCGGTGAGGAACCCGTCCGTGTCGGCGTGCAATATGCCGAGGTCGATCTTCACCTTCTTGGAGTGGCCCGCGATGGTCAGGGCCGCACCGGAGCGCCGATGCGCATCGACCAGCGCCTGGTAGTCGAGGTCGGTGAGCACGTCGCCGTTCATGACGAGGAAGGTTTCGTCCAGATTCGGCACACGTGCCAGCGAGCCGGCGGTACCGGTCGGCGTCTGCTCGTCGACGAAATCGATGGCGAGCCGGTCGGCGATGCTGCGGCTCTGGCCAATATAGGCGCGGATCAGCTCGGCCAGATGGCCGAGCGTCAGCGTCACGCGCTCGAAGCCCTGGCGGGCGAGCTGGCGCAGCAGGATCTCGAGGATCGGCATGTCGCCGATCGGCACCAGCGGCTTCGGAAAGCTCGCCGTGAAGGGGCGCAGCCGCGTGCCCTTCCCCCCGGCCAGAATGACGACCCTGTTGCACATATCCGTGTCCACCTTTGATACGCCTGTCCTTGACGGAGCAAGCGCCGTGCCAGCGGCATCCGTCTCAGGCCGAGATCCTGAGAAGGGACCGGTTGCCGAAGAAGTTCGGGCGCTCGTCGACATCGTCGAAGAGATGGTTGCCCATCGCGGCGATCAGCTCTTCCACCCCGTCGGCGACCGAATAGCGGCACTCGAAGCCGAGCACGTCACGCAGCTTGGCGAAGCTGACGCGGTAGTTGCGCGGATCGCTGGAATTGGCCTTGTAGGCGACCTTGCGGTCCGGCAGCCGGGCCGTGATCAGGTCGACGATGCTCTGCTTGGTGTGGTTGTTCTCGTCGCTGCCGGCATTGAAGACCTCGAAGGCGACGTCGTCGCGCGGGGCTTCCAGCACATGGTCGATCAGCCGCGAGAAGTCGCCGACATGGCAATAGGGCCGCCAGGTATGGGCGTCGAAGACCAGCAGCTCGCGGTCGAGATAGAGCTCGCGCGTGAACTCGTTGACGGTGAGGTCGAAGCGCATGCGCGGCGCCAGGCCGAAGGCGGTCGAGAAGCGCAGCACGGTCGGGCTGTAGTCGACCTTGCCGCGCAGCGACAGCAGGTATTCTTCCGCCTCCACCTTGGAGCGCGCATAGAGCGACAGCGGCTTCAGCTCGGAGGTCTCATCGGCGATCTCCTCGCTCATGCCGTAGTTCGAGCAGGTCGAGACGAAGATGACCCGGTCGAGACCCTTGCCGGCAAGCCGGTCGATGCATGCCCTCACCGCAAGATCGTTGACACGATGGGATTCGTCCGGAAACGCCTTGGTGATCGGGTCGCCGACCAGCCCGCCCAGGATGACGACATCGGTCACGCCTTCCAGTGCCCGGTCGAGCGTGCCGGCATCGCCCATGTCGCCGAACACGAACTCGAAATCCGGGTGGAGCATCGGCCCGAAGGAGGCGGCCTGGTGCCCGTAGACGAGGAGGTCGAGCACCCTCACCCCGCGCCCCTGCGCCAGCAAATGCGCCGCGACCGGCCCGCCGACATAGCCGGCGCCGCCGACGAGCAGAACCTTGCGCGTCGACGCGGCCTTGACGGGTGCGGGCCGGGCGAGCGTGGCGGGAATGCTTGTGTGCTGGTTCATCTTCGTGCCTCCTGGGAAAGCGTCAAAGCGCGTTGGGATGCGTGAGGCCGCGGAACGGCGTCAGCGCGATGATCTTGAGGTCCATGAGGATCGACCATTTCTCGATATATTCGAGATCGAGCTCGACCCTGCGCTGCATCAGGTATGGGTCTTCGGTCGGCCCGCGGAAACCGTTGATCTGGGCCCAGCCGGTGATGCCGGGCTTGACCCGGTGGCGGTTGCCGTAGCGCGCCAGCAGCTCGACATAGTGCGAATTGAGCGCCAGCGGATGCGGCCGCGGCCCGACGATCGACATCTCGCCCCTCAGCACGTTGAAGAGCTGCGGCAGCTCGTCGAGGCTGGTCTTGCGCAGCAGCCGCCCGACGCGCGTCACGCGGGCATCGCCTGCGACCGCCTGGACGAAATCGTCGCCGTCCTCCAGCACATGCATGGTGCGGAACTTCCAGACATGGATGACGCGGTGGTTGAAGCCGTGGCGGCGCTGGATGAAGAAGACCGGGCCGCGGCTGTCGAGCTTGATGGCGATCGCCAGCGCCAGCAGCAGCGGCGCGGCGAGGATCGTCGCGGGAACCGCCACCGCATAGTCCTCGACGATCTTGAGCAGCCGGTTCCAGCCGGAGATCGGCCGCCGCTGGACGTCGAGCAGCATGACGCTGGAGAGGCTCGACACGCCGCGTATCGGGAAGGTGCCGTCGCCGAAATCGAGATAGAGCTGCACCTCCGCCGGCAGCACGCTGAGTGCGGCGAAGGTCTCGTGGAGGCTGTCGTCGGAAAGCGCGTCGCGCGCCACGATGACGAGGTCGACGTCCTGCGCCTGGCCGAAGCCGACCAGGTCGCGCAGCGTCGCGGCGGCGTCGTGCTCCTCGTTCCAGGGATAGCCCTTGCGCATGAATGTGCCGACGACCTGGATCTCCGGCGTCGAGCGCTCGATCTCGCGAAGCACGCGCTCCACCGATGCCCTGTCGCCGAAGACGGCGGTGCGGCGCCGGATCAACCCGGCGCGGGCGGCCCGGATGAGCACGGAGGAGGCGAGCGTGCGTGCGACGATCACCGCCGCGATGGCGCCGACCAGCCAGAAGCCGAGCCAGAGCCGCGAATATTCGTCGGCAGTGCCGGCCGCGACCCCGAGCACGATGACGAGGCCGAAGGCGCCGAGCAGGCTTGCGATGGTCCGCCCGATCGTCTTCGACACGCTGCACAGCGCCTGGAAGTCGTGGAGCTGCCGCGTCCTGACGATGACGGTGAAGATCAGCGGGACCAGGACCAGCGGCGCGAAATACTGGCCGAGGAAATCCTCCTGGCCGAGATTGCCGCGCACGTGATAGGCCGCGATCAGGAGCCCGCTGAGCCCGATGAGGGCGAATTCGAAGCCCGTATAGAGGTCGACCGCGAGCCTGCTGCTGCGCAGCCGCGGCAGCCAGCGCGGCGGCATGCGCGGCGCATCGTCGGCGGCCGCCTGCCGTTCCTCCGACGCTTTCGCGGTGTCGAGCGTGATAGTCACGACATGCCTCGCTGTCGACCGCTGTTCATGCGAATCCCGCCTCGCCCCCCGGCTCGACGCCGTCATCGGCGAAGCGGCGCAGGCCGAGCCACTGATTGGCGAGCAGGAACAGGAAATAGGGGTTGAGATAGAGGTAGCGGCGCCACAGCCGCCGCGGCTCCTGGACGAGCCGGAACAGCCATTCGAGCCCCGCATCCTGCAGCAGGCGCGGGGCCTGCGGCAGATTGCCGGCATGGAAATCGAACGCCGCGCCGACGGCCATCAGCGGCAGGCCGAGCGTATCGGCATATTCGTGGACGAAGACCTCCTGGCGCGGGCAGCCGAGCCCGACGAGCACGATCGCCGCACGGCTGCGGCGGATTTCCTCGACGATCTCGCGCCGCTCGGCCCGGGTGCTCTTGCGGAACAGCGACGGCCGCCGCCCGCAGATGACGAGGCCCGGAATGCGGCAGGCGAGATTGGCGGCGAGCGCATCGAGCACGTTCTGGCTGCTGCCGTAGAGGAAGACCGGCAGATGCTCCTCCGCCGCCCGCCGGCAGACTTCGAGCGTCAGGTCCGGCCCGTAGACGCGCCGGCGCAGCCCGCATTTGTGCAGCAGGTTGAGCGCCCAGCGCACCGGCTGGCCGTCCGGCGTGACGATGTCGAAGCGGTTGAGGCGCCAGCGGTGCTGCGCGTCCATGACGCCGGTCATCACGCCGTGGACGGCAAGCGCCGTCACCTTGAGCGGACGCCGCGCTTTCGCCGCCTCGATGACGGCATTGGAGGCCGCCGCATAGTCGATCGAGCTGACGCCGATGCCGAGGATGTTGAACTTGCCGTCGTCGCGCATGGCTCAGACCGCCTCGCGCCAGCGCCGCTCGTTGGCGGCGTGGATCTCTTCGAGGATGCGCGGCACGTCGTGGCGGATCGACCAGTCCGGATAATGGGAGCGGAAGCGACGTGTGTCGGAGATCCACCAGATATGGTCGCCGGCGCGGTTCTCCTCGCTATAGGTCCAGTCGAGGCGGCGGCCGGTCACTGCCTCGCAGATCCCGATCGCTTCCAGCATCGAGCAGTTGCAGTCGCGCCCGCCGCCGATATTGTAGACCTCGCCGGAGCGCGGCGCCTGGAAGAACTCCCAGAAGGCGGCGACCAGGTCCTCGCTATGGATGTTGTCGCGGACCTGTTTCCCGCCATAGCCGAACACCGTATAGGGCATGCCGGTGGCGGTGCATTTCATCAGATAGGCGAGGAAGCCGTGAAGCTGGGTGCCGCTGTGCGACGGGCCGGTCAGGCAGCCGCCGCGGAAGCACGCCGTCTTCAGGCCGAAATAGCGGCCGTATTCCTGCACCAGCACGTCGGCGGCGACCTTGGAGGCGCCGAACAGGCTGTGCATGGAGCCGTCGATCGACATGCTCTCGTCGATGCCGTGCTCGGCGAAGGAATGGGCCGGATCGAGCTCCCAGCGCCGATCGAGCTCGACCAGCGGCAGATGGTTCGGCGTGTCGCCATAGACCTTGTTGGTCGAGGTGAAGATGAACGGCGCTTCCGGACAGTGCTTGCGCGTCAGCTCGAGCAGGTTGAGCGTGCCGTTGGCGTTGATGGTGAAGTCCGTATGCGGCTCGCGCGCCGCCCAGTCATGCGAGGGCTGGGCGGCGGTATGGATCACCACCGCGATGCGGCTGGCATCGGCACGGAAGACCGCTTCCAGCGCCCCATAGTCGCGGATATCGGCATTGACATGGACGTAGCCCGGCAGGTCGGCCTGAAGCCGCATCCTGTTCCAGGCGGTTGACGCCTCCTTGCCGAAGAGCATGGCGCGCGTGTCGTTGTCGATGCCGATGACGCGGAAGCCGCGGGCGGCGAAATAGCGCGCCGCTTCCGAGCCGATCAGGCCGGCCGATCCGGTGATGAGAGCTGTGTCGAGCACTTCTGTTTTCCTTGGACGCAACGGGACGGATGGCGGCCGGCCTATTCGGCGGCCGCGATCCTCTGCGGGCGTTCGGTGAGGAGACGTTCGAAATAGCCGATGGTGCGGGTCAGCCCCTCCACCAGCGGCACGCGCGGCTGCCAGCCGAGCAGCGACTTGGCCTTGGTGATGTCGGGCCGGCGCTGCAGCGGGTCGTCCTGCGGCAGCGGCTGGAAGGACACCGTCGAGCGCGAGCCGGTGATGTCGATGATGGTGCTTGCCAGCTCGTTGATGGTGATCTCGTGCGGATTGCCGAGATTGATCGGCGAGCCGTCGGAGATGTCGGAGCTCATCATGCGGACCATGCCGTCGAGCAGGTCGTCGACATAGCAGAAGCTGCGCGTGTGGCTGCCGTCGCCGAAGACGGTGATCGGCTGGTTGGTGAGCGCCTGGATGATGAAGTTGGAGACGACGCGCCCGTCGTCGGGCTGCATGCGCGGCCCGTAGGTGTTGAAGATGCGCACGATGCGCGTGTCGACGCCGTGGAGCCGGCGGTAGTTGAAGAACAGCGTCTCGGCGCTGCGCTTGCCCTCGTCGTAGCAGGCG
>CAYYZC010000031.1:2209-18909 GCA_964475605.1 uncultured Chelativorans sp. | reverse complement strand
GGAAGAGATAGGCCTCCTCGTTCGAACCTTTGGCCGAGCCGAAGCCGGCCAGCGCGTTTCCGCCATGCTCGTCGCGGATACGCTTCAGGCCGCCCGCGGCACGCTCCAGCGCCTCCTCCCAGCTAGCCTCCCGGAAGATCGTCAGCGGATCGACATTGCGCATGTCGATGTCGCCGGCCTTGGGCGCGTCGTCGCGGCGGATCAACGGCCTTGTCAGCCGCTCCGGCGACATGGCGTAGTCGAAGCCGAAGCGGCCCTTGACGCACAGCCTATTCTCGTTGGCCGGACCGTTGCGGCCGTCGACCTGGACGATCCTGTTGTCCTTGACCGCCACCCTGGTCTGGCAGCCGACGCCGCAAAACGGGCACACCGAATCGACAACCCTGTCGAACTCCTGGACGACACGGGTCCTGCCCGTCTCGTCCATCAGCGATTTCTCGTAGAGCGCGCCGGTCGGGCATGCCTGGACGCATTCGCCGCAGGTCACGCAGGTCGACAGGCCCATGGGGTCGTGCATGTCGAAGACCGGAACCGAATGGTTGCCGCGCCGGGCCATGCCGATCACGTCGTTGACCTGCACCTCGCGGCAGGCGCGCACGCAGGCGCCGCAGGTGATGCAGGCGTCGAGATTGACCGCGATCGCCGGATTGGTGATGTCGAACTCCGGCCGCATGTCGTCGCTGACGAACCTGGACCCGTAGCGGCCTTGCGCGATGCCCATCGATCCGGCCCATTGCCAGAAAAGGGACTTGTCGTCGGGACCTTCCGCGGCCGGCCGCATGTTGCTGGCGAGAAGCTCGAACACCATCTCGCGCGACTTGCGGGCCCGCTCGGTGTCGGTCTTCACCACCATGCCCGCGGCCGGCTTGCGGATGCAGGATGCGGCCAGAACGCGCTCGCCTTCGACGTCGACCATGCACGCGCGGCAGTTGCCGTCGGGCCGATAGCCCGGCATGTCGACATGGCAGAGATGCGGGATCTTCGTGCCTTCGCGCTTGGCGACGTCCCAGATGGTTTCGTCCTGCGCGGCGGTGACGGTTTTCCCGTCGAGGGTGAAGGTGATGCCGTTTACCATCAGAGATCACTCCGGAAATGCGTCAGCAGATGGTTGACCGGATTGGGCGCTGCCTGGCCGAGGCCGCAGATCGACGAATCACGCATGACCATTTCGAGGTCGCGGATGTCATTTTCCGGCAACGGACCCCGTTGCTTCAAGAGGGTCACCAGTTTCTCGGTGCCTTCGCGGCAGGGCGTGCATTTGCCACAGCTCTCGTGCTTGAAGAACTTCATGAGATTGAGCGTGACGTCCCTGATGTTGTCGGCCTCGGAGAACACCACCACGGCATGCGACCCGACGAAAGCGCCCTGCTTTGCCAGCTCGCCGCCGAAATCGAGCGGGATGTCGCCCATCGACGCCGGCAGGATGCCGCCGGACGCGCCGCCCGGCAGATAGGCCTTGAAGTCATGGCCGTCAGCCATGCCACCGCAATAATCCTCGATCAGCTCGCGAACGGTGACGCCGGCCGGCGCCAGCTTGACGCCGGGCTCCTTCACCCGGCCCGACACCGACCATGAGCGGATACCCGGATGGTCGGACTTGCCCAGGCTCGCGAACCAGGCCGGTCCTTTCTCGACGATATCACGGATCCACCACAGCGTCTCGACATTGTGGTTGAGCGTGGGACGGCCGAACAGCCCGACCTCGGCGATATAGGGCGGGCGATGGCGGGGCATTCCGCGCCGCCCCTCGATGCTCTCCAGCATCGCACTCTCCTCGCCGCAGATATAGGCGCCCGCGCCGCGGCGGAGCTCGATGAAGCCGGCCTCGACGAGGCCCGCCGCCTCGAGGGCTGCGATTTCCGTGCGCAGGACGGCCAGCACCGCCGGATACTCGTCGCGCATGTAGAAATAGATGCGCTCGGCCTCGACCACATGAGCCGCGATCAGCGCGCCCTCCAATGTGCGGTGCGGATCGCGCTCGAGGTAAATCCGATCCTTGAAGGTACCCGGCTCGCCCTCGTCTCCGTTGATCGACATCAGGCGCGGGCCCGGATACGAACGCACGAACTGCCACTTCTTCCCGGCAGGAAAGCCGGCTCCGCCCAGCCCCTTGAGCCCCGCCTCGCCGAGCGTCGCGATGATCGCATCGATGGCGAGCGCACCGTCGCGAACCCTGCGCAGAAGCTGGTAGCCTCCTGCGGCGCGATAGGCATCGAGCCCGACATAGTCCGGAATATTGACCCGGATCTCTCCGGCATCCGCCATGCGCAGCAGGTCCTGCGCGGTCGCATGGTCGACCTCGCGATCGCCTATGCGCGCCGCGGGCGCGCCGGCGCAGCGGCCCATGCAGGGCGCGCGCATGACCCGGATCGCCGTCGGGTCGGCGCCCGCCTCCAATTCGCCGAGAAGGGTTTCGGCGCCCGCCAGCATGCAGCTCACTGAATCGCAAACGCGGATCGTCAGCGGCGGCGGTGAGGCCTCACCTTCCTTCACCACGTCGAAATGGTCGTAGAACGTCGCCACCTCGTAGACCTCGGCCTGCGACAGACGCATGTCCTCCGCCAGCGCCCGCAGATGCGGCGCCGACAGGCAGCCATATCGATCCTGGATCAGATGCAGGAACTCGATCAACAGGTCGCGCCGTCGCTCGCGCATACCCAGCAGCGCCCGGACCTCGGAGAGCGCAGCGTCATCCAGCGGCCGGCCCTTCGGCCCACGATCCCGCGGCCGCCGATCCTGCATCGTCATGCCCTTACCTTCCCGAGTGGAACACCAGTTGTTGCTAATACCATTTCCCGCATTCCCGGATGTTTATTCTGAGCCGCAACATGTCCAGTGCACGACCAAATGCGAGTATTGCAGGATCGTCTGCCCGGGCGGGATGTTTACGCAACCCGTCACGTCGTCGCGGCCGGGGCCTTCTCGATCAGGAACACGATGCAATCACCGTCGCGTTCCGTTCCTTCGAGCCTGTCGCCTACCTCGTTGAGAAGGTTTGGAATGTCGATGACCGCCAGCGGGTCGGTGCAACGGACTTCCAACCGCTCGCCCGGTCTCAGCGCTTTCAGCGCCTTGCGGGTCTTGAGCGCCGGCAAAGGACATTTCAGCCCCGTCAGATCCAGCTTCGTCGTCAGCATCATGGGGTCGCATGATGCCCGACGGAGCGCGACAAGGTCAATCAATGCCGGCGTCGCAGCCCGGCGCGACGCGGTTCAGAACAGGCTGGAGTAGCCGAGGAACCGGACGGTCTCGCCCGGCTCCACATGCGTGATCTCCTCGCCGAGCTCGACAAGGCCATCGGTGGCGACGAGCGACGACAGCAGGCCGGCACCCTCACGAGGAAACTTCGTCGCCTCCAGGGATCCGTCTTCGGCCGTACGCAGGTTCGCCCGCACATATTCGCGTCGCCCCTGCTTCTTGCGATACGAGAAGGCTGCCCGCACCGCGGTGGGGATCGACGGTTTCGGCTGGGTTCCCGCGAGGGCGAGGATTGCCGGGCGGGCGATATGCGCGAAGGTGACGAAACTCGCCACCGGATTGCCGGGCAGTCCGATGAGCGGGGTTCCCTCGATCACGCCCATGGCAACCGGCCGCCCCGGCTTGATCGCCACGCGCCAGAACACCAGTGTTCCGGCCCTCTCGACGGCGGCCTTCACATAATCGGCTTCGCCTGTCGACACGCCTCCCGAAGTCAGGATCAGGTCATGCGTCGATGCCGCTTCGCTCAGCCTGTCGGAGATCAGATCGCCATCATCTGCCAGTATCCCGAGATCGGTGACCTCGCAGCAGAGCCGTGCAAGCATCGCCATCAGCATGCAACGGTTGGAATCGAAAAGCTGCGCCGGCCCGCGCATGTCTCCCGGCGCGACGATCTCGTCCCCGGTAGAGAACACGGCGACGCGTACCCTGCGCCTGAGCTCGACCTCGGTGAACCCGAGCGCGGCGGCGAGCGCGACATCCTGCGGACGCATGCGGTGGCCCGCCGGCAGGATCGTATCCCCCAGCGCGACATCCTCACCTACCGGGCGCACATTGGCGCCCCTTTTCAGGCCGGGCGGGAGAACGACCCGGCCGGCATCCTCGACGCGCACATCCTCCTGCATGAATACCGTATCGGCCCCTTCGGGCATTGGAGCGCCGGTGAAGATGCGCATGGTTTCACCAGGCGATACGGGAACGTCCGGTGTCATGCCGGCCTGAAGCCATCCGGCAACGGCGAAAGACGTCTCGACGGTCTGCGGCAGGTCGTCGCCCCGTACGGCATAGCCGTCGACGGCGGAATTGGTGAAGGGCGGCAGCGGCAGCGGCGCCGTCATATCCCCTGCAAGGACGCGCCCGTCCGCCAGAGCGAGCGGCACCCTTTCGATCCCCTCCACCACGCCGAGCTTCGAGGCTATCAGCGCAGCGGTCTCGTCGATGGACCGCATCGGCCCGCCGAAAGCGAAGCAGTCATCCGAGAGTTGCGCCATTTATCTTCTCGATCCACCAGCGCGCGGCTCCGAGACCGCGAGCGCCGGACTGGGGCGTTTTTTAACCGCCCTACGTTTGAACAGGCTATAAAGTAGGGGTCAAGCCGAAGCTGGCGCGCCGGAATACGACCTCAGGAGACTGCCATGCATCAGACGATAGGCCAACCGGACCACGCCATCGTCCTGCCGGACCCGCAGGATAAGCGGCTGACGGAACTGGTCGACGGCGTCGACCATACAGGCGCGGCGGTGCAGGTCCGCGTGCCGGTGGAGCGCGCCCTGACGCTCTATCTCAACGCGCAGGAGATCGTCACCATGATGACGATCAACGACTACCCGGAATATCTTGCGCTCGGCTACCTCCTCAACCAGAACATGCTCCTGTCCGACGACGTGGTCACCGGCGTCGAGCATGACGAGGACCTGCAGGTCGTGGTCGTGCGCACCGAGCGCAATACCGATTACGAACAGAAGCTCAAGAAGCGGACGCAGACCTCGGGCTGTGCCCAGGGCACCGCATTCGGCGACCTGCTGGAGGCGATCGAGGACATCGCCCTCCCCGCCTCAGAGCTTCGCACGTCCTGGCTCTACGCATTGACGCACAAGATCAACACCACGCCGTCGCTCTATCTCGAGGCAGGTGCCATCCATGGCTGCGTGCTCTGCAGGCAGGGCGTGCCGATCTGCTATATGGAGGATGTGGGCCGCCACAACGCCGTCGACAAGATCGCAGGCTGGATGTACCGCCATGGCGTCGATCCGGCCGACAAGATCCTCTACACCACCGGCCGGCTGACCTCGGAGATGACGATCAAGACGGTGCGGATGGGCATCCCGATCCTGGTCTCCCGCTCGGGCTTCACAGCGTGGGGCGTGGCGCTGGCTCGCGAAGTGGGGCTGACGCTGGTGGGCCGGGCGCGCGGCAAGCGGTTCACCGCACTTTCGGGCCAGGAGCGGATCGTCTTCGATCAGGACTTTGCCGCCGTGGACGAGGAGGCCCCCCGCTACCGCCGCAAGGGCGCCGAGCATGACGACTGACAATCCGGAAACCCTGTGCGTCATACTGGCGGGCGGGCTCGGCAGACGCATGGGCGGCGGCGACAAGCCGATGCGCGAGATCGGCGGGCGCACGATCCTCGACCACGTCGTCGAGCGGCTGGAGCCGCAATGCGACGGCCTCGTGCTCAACGCCAACGGAGACCCGGCGCGCTTCGCCCGTTTCGGGCTTCCTGTCATTGCCGACACGATCGAGGGATTTCCTGGACCGCTTGCCGGCATACTCGCGGCGCTGGAGTGGGCGGCAGCGAACAGGCCCGGCACCGAATGGGTCGTCAGCGCCGCGGGCGACTGCCCGTTCCTGCCGCGCGACCTCGTCACCCGCCTGCAGCAGGCGCGCTCGGCCGAGGGGGCGGACCTGGCCGTAGCGGCATCCGGCGGCCAGGCACATCCGGTCATCGGGCTCTGGAAGGTCGCCCTTCGGGACGATTTGCGCAGGGCGCTCGTCGAGGAGGATCTTCGCAAGATCGACCGGTGGACCGCCCGCTACCGCCTCGCCACCGTATCCTGGCCGGCCCGGCCGGTGGACCCGTTCTTCAACGCCAACACGGTCGACGATCTCCGCGAGGCCGAACGGCTGGCCGCGTCGGTCGCTGACTAGGCGGCGCGGACGAAACCGGCCCGCTCCAGCGCCGCATGGAGTTCCGGCGATTGCAGGACAGTCAGGAAGGCCTGCACTGCGGGAAGGTCCTTTCGCGCCGAGACGAGCGCGAAATCATAGTGCTCTTCCGTCAACGGTATGAAACCGAGCCCGGCTACACGCGCCACCGGCGCGATGGTGACGCCCCAGTCCGCCCGTTTCTGCACGACCGCCGCCGCAACCGCATTGTGCGAACGCGGCTGGTTCCAGTAACCGTCGGGACGCGCCGGGCCGAGCAGTTGATCGATCAGGATGCGCGTTCCCGAGCCCTGGTTGCGGTTGACCATCAGGCAGTCCGGATCGGCAAGCGCACCGCGAACCGCCTCTTCGACGCTGCAGCCCTCGAAGCGCGGGTCCCCGGGACGGAACACGAGACCCTGCATGCGTCGCCAGCCCGGCACGAGTTCGAGGCCATCATCGAGGAACGGCGTGTTGTAGCTATGCGTCTTGGTGTCAAAGAGATGGATCGGCGCGAGGTCGCACTCTCCGCGCCTTGCGGCGGCGAGGCCGCCGAGGCTTCCCACGGCCAGCGAACGCACCGATGTTCCGCTCGCAGACAGCGCCCCGACGACCAGGTCCAGCCCGATACAGTGGCTGCCGATGACGACGAGATCGGGAACGCGGACCTGCGGCGTGAACAAGGCCACCGGCACTTCCGTGCCGGCAGGCATATGGTCCGCCAGCGCTTCGATGCGGATGAAGCCGTCGGCTTGGGCGAAGGAGGTGATCGCCCCCGATCCCTTGCCGGTCGGATAGGCCGCAAGTCCTTCCTGTCCCTGCACCAGCGAGACCATGACGAATTCCGTGCGTCCGAGCTCGGAGGGAATGCGGAATGGTACCCGCGCGGTGACCTGGGCATCGACACGCGGCGGCAGACCCGCCATTCGCCGCAATACGGGAACCACCATGTCGTGGAACGTGAACATGGCCGAAGTCGGAAATCCCGGCAAAACGACGACCGGCTTGCCGTCGCATGCCGCCAGGCAAAGCGGCTTGCCCGGCTTCAGCGCCACGCCGTGGGCGATCACGCCCGGCTTGCCGAGGCGATCGATGATGCGATGGCTGACATCTCCTGCGCCCTTGGACGTACCGCCTGACAGGATCAGCATGTCATGGACGGCGAGCGCATCGCGCATCGCCTTCTCGAGCTCGGCTTCGTCGTCCCGGCAAGCGCCGAGAAAATTCGCCTCGCCGCCATTCTCGGTGACGGCCGCACTGATGATGGGGCCATTGGCATCGTAGATGGCGGCCGGACGCAAGGGCTCGCCTGGCTGGACGAGTTCGTCGCCGGTGGAGAGGATTGCGACGCGCGGTCTGCGAGCTACGGTCGCTCGTGCGATCCCGCAGGCGGCAAGCATGCCGATCTCGCGCGAGCCGATCACGGTTCCGGCGCGCAGCACGACTTCTCCCCGCGCCATATCGGTTCCGGCACTGGAGATGAACTGGCCGGGCGAGACGCCACGCCTCACTTCTATGGCGTCAGCGTCCGCAGGATGCGTGTGCTCCACCATGACGATCGCATCTGCGCCGCGCGGCAGGGGTCCGCCGGTTGCAATCGAAGTGGCGGTTCCGGGCAGAACGGGGAGTTGCGGGACCGTACCGCAAGCGATCGTTTCCGCATTGAGCGTGAGCAGGCCCGGACGCGTTTCAGAAGCGGTCGCCAAGTCGGCCGCCCGCACTGCGAAGCCGTCGACATTGGAGCGGTCGAATGGCGCCACGTCGATCGGAGCCGTGACGTCCTCGGCAAGAGCCAGCCCGAGCGCGTCTGCCAAAAGCCGTTCTTCAGTCGGCAGGGATCGGGGGAACAGCGCCGCCTCGAAGCGTGCCAGCGCGTCCTCGCGCGACAAGATCGTCAGGAACTGCTCCTGGCCGACGTTCTGACGGATGGAAGGCGTGGGTTCTGTCATGTCGGCCGGTCATTCTTTCAGTTACGGAGCGGAATGGCGGCAACAGGCGTGTCGACGTCGTATCCCTCACTGCTGCCCGGGATCGCGAGCCAGGCATCGGCCAGCCGCATGGCCTCCAGCGAAAAATCGCCGACGGCGAGCGGCGTCCATCTGTCGTGCTCCCTGCCGAGCAGGGCGATCTCGCAGAGTCCGACCGCGGACGAGATCTTCCGCGACAGCGGCAGGATGATGTCGGCCCGTTCAGATCGACCGGACAGGCGTTCCAGGACCGGCTGGACGAGCGCGAGAAGGCCTCCGAAGGCTTCGCCGGGCGAGCCGGCCAACGCGATCACCGGTGTGCTGCCGAGCCGGCCTATCGCCGTTGTCCGGCCGGGACGCAAGGCGATCTGGTGCGCGGTCAACACTCCGCGCCGCGCAAGGGCCTCGACGGTCACGTCGAAGCGGCCGTCGCCCGTGCCTCCGATCAGGAGAAGGAGATCGCAGTCCTCGTCGTCGAGCGCGGCGGCGATCGAAGCTGCGTCTCGCGCCCCGGTCTCTGTCGCGGCAACGGCCGCACCTGAAGCTTTCAGGCTATCGGCGACGAACTGCGTCGAGAAGGTTTCCCCGCTCGCGGCAGCGACATCGATCACGCGGACCCGCGGTATCCGCACCGCGAGCTGGCTCAATCCCACCTTGCGCGCGACCAGCAAGTCGACGCCGGAGATCTTCTTTCCTTCGACGGCCGGCGGGCGGCCAGCCGCCATGTCTTCGCCCGCCTGGCGCACGCCCTGACCGGGCACGGCCTCGCCGACCGCCTGAGCCATCGGGCCGCCACAATCGACCAGATCGGCCTGAAGCACGCAATCGCAACCCTCCGGCATGGCATCGCCCGTCTCTATCCAGGTCGGAACAGCGGGCAGCGGCAGGGGCGAATAGGCAGACGCCCCCAACAGGTCAACCGCGCGACACGCCCAACCGTCGATGACAGCGATGCTTCGCACGGGCTGCGCCGGCACCATGGCCGGCATTTTCGCAGCGACGCGCCCCAGCGCCTCGTCAAGCGGCACGAAACCGGGGGCGACCGGCGAGACGCCGTCGAGCAGTGCACCAAGCGCAGCTTCCAGACTGGTCAGCGTCCCGGCCGGAGGAGACGTTCTCATCATGCCGCGATGATGGACAGACCCGAACGGCTTTACAACCGGCCTCAGGAACGCTCCTGCTCCGCGTTCGGGAAGAAGAGCTGTTGGCCGTCGATCTTGTATTCGCCGATCAGCTTTTGGCCCTCGGGCGAGATCAGCCAATCGATGAAAAGCTGGCCGGCCTCCGCCTTGACGCTCGGGTGCTTTTCCGGATTCACCAGCATGACGCCATACTGGTTGAACAGCCGCTTGTCGCCCTCGACCACGATGTCGAGATCGCCGCGGTTCTGGAACGACAGCCAGGTGCCGCGGTCGGAAAGGACGTAGGCGTCCATGGCGGCGGCCGTATTGAGCGCCGCGCCCATGCCCTGCCCGATTTCCTTGTACCAGGGCCCCTTCGCGGTCTCGATGTCCACGCCGGCTTCCTTCCAGAGCCTGAGTTCGGCGGAATGGGTGCCGGACTTGTCGCCGCGCGAGACGAACGGCGCTTCGTCGCTCTTGATCGCGGTCAGCGCGGCCGCGATATCGTCCGTGCCGCTGATGCCGGCAGGGTCGCTCTTCGGACCGATCAGCACGAAGTCATTGTACATCACGTCGAACCGCTCCGTCGCGAAGCCCTCCTCGACGAATTGTTCCTCCTGCGCCTTGGCATGGACGAACACCACATCGGCATCGCCGCGGCGGCCGGTGTCGAGAGCCTGCCCGGTTCCCTGCGCCACGATCTTGACGTCGATTCCGGTCTCTTCCTCGAATACGGGGAGAATGTAGTCGAAGAGGCCGGAATCCTGCGTCGAGGTCGTCGATGCGACGACGATCGACTGGTCCTGTGCAAGGGCCGGCGTACCGCCGACCAGCATCAGAAGCGTTACGAGGCTAGAGAAGGTTCGGCGGTTCAACATCTCAATCTCCGTTCGGTTGGTCAAAGGACTAGATCGCCGCGCACGAAGGCCGCGGCTTGCGGGGTCGCCGGCCGGTCCAGGAAGTCGCCGGCGTCGGCATGGGCGAAGAGACGGCCGCGGACGAGGAACACGACATCCCCGGCAAGCCGGCGTACCTGACCGAGATCGTGCGAGGCCATGACGATTTTCGTGCCGGAATGAGCGGCCGCGAGGATGAGCTCCTCGACGAAGCGCGTTGCCGCCGGATCGAGGCTGGCGGTGGGCTCGTCGAGCAGAAGGATTTCCGGCTGGCGCGCCAGCGCACGGGCGAGGGCCAACCGTTGCTGCTCGCCGCCGGAGAGGCGACGCGCCGGGCGCGAAGCGAGGGCGAGCAAGCCGACGCGGTCGAGCAGTTCCTCGGTGCGCTGGGCGCGCAAGCCGCGTGGGCAGCCGGCCTGGACAAGCCCGTAGGCGACATTGGCGGCAGCGGTGCGGCGCAGCATCACCGGTTTCTGGAACAGGATCGCTCGACGTCCCGGGCCGCCATCCGTCCGGCCGCCCCAGCTGACGCTACCCGCCGACGGCATCGCCAGCCCCATGCAGAGCCTCAGAAGGGACGTCTTGCCGGACCCGTTGGGCCCGAGGACGAGCGTCGGCGCTCCCGGCCGGATCATCAGGTTCACCCGGTCCAGTATGGTCGCCGCGCCCGCCGTCAGCGACACGTCGTCGAAGGCAAGGGGGAGATCGCTCTTGGCAGCACGCATCGCTAGCCCGCCCGTTGCTCCGACCACACCCGGACCCCCCAGGCGGTGGCGTTGATCATCAGGATCAGGAAGATCAGGACGAGGCCGAGCCCCATCGCGAGCGGCAGGTTCCCCTTCGAGGTTTCCAGTGCGATGGTCGTGGTCATGGTGCGGGTGAAGCCGTCGATATTGCCGCCGACGATCATCACCGTGCCGACCTCGGCCGCCGCCCTGCCGAAGCCTGCAAGCAGGGCCGTGACGAGGCTGAAGCGGCTGTCCCATAAAAGTGTCGCGACCTGCCCCGCCGACCCGACCCCCATCGCGGTCAGCTCCTCGCGATATTCGAGCCAGAGATCCTCGACCGTCTGGCGTGCCAGCGCCGCAATGATAGGCAGCACCAGAAGCGCCTGCGCGATGACCATCGCGGTCGGCGTGAACAGGAGCCCGAACTCTCCGAGCGGCCCGGATCGCGAGAGAAGCAGATAGACCGTCAGGCCGACCACGACGGGCGGCAGGCCCATGAACCCGTTCAACACCACGACGATCGCCGAGCGGCCGGGAAAGCGTGTCAGGGCCAGAATGGCGCCGAGCGGCAGTCCTACGATCGTTGCGATCGCGACGGCCGTCAGGCTGACGGCCAGCGACAGCCGCACGATGGCGAACAGGGTCGCATCACCGGACGCAATGAGCTGCCACGCGCTGACTGTTTCCGACATCGGCCACTCGTCTACTCAGCGCGTATTCTTCACGCAGCATTCTCCCTGGAGTCAAATTGTTGAACCTGAACAGGAATATGCATAAGGATGCAGGATGGAGCTTTTGACGACATCCGAAGCCGCCGACTATCTCCGTCTCGGCGAGCGCAAGCTCTACGAGCTTGTCGCGGAAGAGCGTATTCCGTGCAGCAAGGTGACGGGCAAGTGGCTGTTCCCGCGGCATGAACTCGACCGCTGGGTCATGTCGGGGCTGGCGCGGCCGGCCGGAATGACACCGGTCGAGCCGCCGCCAATCGTCGGGGGAAGCCAGGACGACCTGCTCGAATGGAGCCTGCGCCAGTCAGGCTCCGGCCTCGCCTCGCTGACGGAAGGCACGGAAGGCGGCGTCGCGCGGCTGCTGAGAGGCGAGGTCGCGGCTGCGGCGATCCACTTCCACGGCGAGGCCGTCGACGCGAATGTCGCCGCGGTGGCCGCCATGCCGCGGCTTTACGATGCGGTGCTGGTCGGGTTTGCCCGCCGCGAGCAGGGCCTGCTGCTGCCGCCGGGCAATCCCCGATCGCTCCATGGACTGGCCGACGTGCTTGCCACCGGGGCGAGGATGGCCGTCCGCCAGCGTGGCGCCGGGGCAGATATGCTGCTTACCCTGCTGTTGTCGGACGCCGGCGCGGGGCATGGCGATCTCAACCGGCTGGATCAGCCCTGCCTCACCGGTCCCGACCTTGCGGCGGCCATCCGCACCAGGCAGGCCGATTGCGGGATCGCTACGCGCGCTGCCGCACGCGCCGCGGGTCTGGACTTCGTGCCGCTGGCCTGGGAGAACTTCGATCTGCTCATGCGGCAACGAACCTACTTCCAGCCGTCGTTCCAGGCGCTGCTGCGGTTCGTGGGGCAGGAGGCTTTCGCCAGTCGCGCCGCCGAGCTTGCCGGGTACGATCCGGACCCCGCGGGGCAGATCCGGTTCTTCAAGTAGGAAGCGGCCTCATCCGAGATCGATCTCGCCTTCCACGACATGATGGACGCCGGCGGCCTCCGACGTGATGACGGCCTTCACGGTCATCCGTCCCTGCCCTTTCAGGCCATTCTCCTCCACCGCTTTCTCGATCGCCTGCTGCGAGGTCACGCCGACCTGCTTGAGGAATTTGCGCATGGAGACGTTGAAGGGATCGGTTTCCATATTCTGGGTCATATGATTGCCTCGAACGGTGTGAACGCTACGGCCGGTCCGGCAAGCTCTATCCTCACGCGGCGGCGCTTGCACCAACGGAGCACGGAATGGACCAGCGTGCAATGAAGACGAGACGCACGATACGCCTGGCAGCAATCCTTCCCTTGCTTTTCGGCCCGGCCGCGCAGGGGGCGGAGTTGCGCGGCCATGGCGGCCCGGTGCGTGCGATCGCCATAACCACTGACGGGCGGACGGTGATCACCGGCAGCTTCGACGCCAGGGCGATCGTCTGGTCGCTCGAGACCGGCGAGGCGCAGGAGGTGCTGCTTTTCCACGACGGACAGGTCGATGCCGTCGCTGCCCTGCCGCAGGGGCGCTTCGCCAGTGCAGGCGCGGATGGCCGCATCGCGATCTGGGAGAGCGGCCAGAGCGCGCCCGTTTCCGTCCTGCAGGGGCATACCGGGCCGGTCGCGGCACTCGCCGTAGCGCCCGACGGCTCGACGCTTGCTTCGGCTTCCTGGGATGCCAGCATAAGGTTGTGGCCGCTTTCCGGCGGAGAGCCGCTCGTCCTCGAAGGCCACCGGGGCAATGTCAACGCGGTCGCATTCCTTTCCGACGGGACGCTGGCAAGCGCGGGCTACGATGCAGCCGTCATCCTTTGGCCGCCCGAACGCGACGCGACCCCCATCAGGATCGACATGCCGGCCCCGCTCGGCACGCTCGTGGCAACGGCGGATGATCGCCTGTTCGCCGGAGGCGCGGACGGGAAGTTGCGCCAGATGGACCGCAGCGGCGCGATCCACGGCGAAGCCGCGGTGTCCACCGGTCCGGTAACCGCGCTCGCCGCATCGGCGGATGAAAAATATATCGCCGCCGCGACCGTCAGGGACGGGATCGTGCTGCTCGACGCCGAGAGCCTGACGTCGGTTCGCGTCCTTGGCATGGCCGGCGTGCCGGTCTGGTCCCTCGCCTTTTCATCCGACGGCAAGACCCTGCTGGCCGGCGGTGCAGATCACATCGTGCGGGAATGGGACGTCGAGACCGGACAGCAGCTCGGAACAACGGCCGAGGGCCAGGCCGATCCCATAAAGGAGTATGCCGACAGCCCCGGTGCGGAGGTCTTCCGGGCCTGCATCGCATGCCACACGCTCACTCCGGACGACGGCAATCGTGCCGGCCCGACGCTGTACGGCATCTTCGGCCGGCGCATCGCGTCGGTACCGGGCTACCACTATTCGTCCGCCTTCCGCGAGATGGACATCGTCTGGACGCCGGAGACGGTGTCCAAGCTGTTCGAGATCGGACCAGGCGCATACACACCCGGCACCAAGATGCCGGAGCAGATCATCAGCGATCCCGAGGATCGGGCGGCGCTGATTCGCTTCCTGCAGGCCGAGACCCGCGACTGAGCTCACATCGTATCGCTGCCCGGAACGTCACGCGCCCGCAGGTAGTCTTCCGTCGTTCGCGGCGCGGGTCGCCGGGACGCTTCATGGGGATCGAAACCCTCGTTCATGACGACGTCGACGCGGCAATTGTCGCACATCCGCACCAATTCCAGCCGACGCGCATTCTCTCCCGCGAACATCCAGTGCTTGCCTTCGAGCTTGGCGACGATCCGCTCGATCGTGCTGCGGGTGCCGAAGGGAGTGCCGCAGCGGATGCAGTCATAGGGCTCCTCCTGCTTCACCGCGAGGCGCGGCGCGCTCCATGCGGCAAAATCCACCTGCGGCTTCAGGGCGATCACCTTCTCCGGACAGGTTGCCGCGCAAAGGCCGCATTGGACGCAGGCGCTCTCGGAGAAATACAATGCGGGATGGTCCTCGCCGTCCGTGAGCGCGCCTGTCGGGCAGGCCGAAACGCAGGAGAGGCAGAGCGTGCAGCCTTCGACATTGACGTCGAGCCCGCCGAACGGCGCTGCTGCCGGCAACGCCACGCGGTCGACCGGCGTCGGCGCGGCGCGATGCAGCTCCAGCATGGTGCTCTTCAGCAGGCTGCGCTTGTCGCCGAGCGGCAGGAAGGTCGCCGGCCTGCGCGCAGTCGCAACCGGATCGACCTGGTCGAGAGCCGATTCGAGGATGTCTTCTAGGATGTCCGGGTCGTCGGTTTCGATCACCCGGCAGATTTCCGCCCCATAGCCGAGCGCCTGCCCGAGCAGGTTGGCGATGATGACGTTCCTGGCTAGGCCGTCGAGTTCATGCTTCGGTTTTGCCGAAGCGAGCGCCCTGACCGCAACCGCGCCCCAGGCGACGGGCGCGGTCCACGCCTCGACCCCCAATTGCGTTATCTCGTTCACGGCGACCGGCAGCACGTTCGCGGGCAGGCCCCGGCCGAAGCGTGCGAGCGCATCGATGAGCGGTTCGCCATGATCGCCGTCATGGAACAGCACGATCGGGTCGCTGCCGCCCGCCTCGCGATAGGTGACCAGGAGCGTGCGCAACCGCCGAAGCAGGGCTTCCGCATCGGGGACGGCATAGGCGGCGGCGCCGGTCGGACAGGCGGCCGCGCAACTGCCGCAGCCGGCGCAGACTTCCGCGTCGATGGCGACATGGTCGCCGGCAGGCGTGATCGCACCCGTCGGGCACAGGTCGACGCACCGCGTACATCCGGTGATGCGCGAGCGCGAATGCGCGCACAGATCGGCAGAGAAATTCACGTAGCGCGGCTTGTCGAATTCACCGACGAGACCAGCCGCCTTGGCGACCGCGGCAGCGACTGCGGCCCGGTCGGCAGGATCCGCCTTGAGATAGCCGTTGCGCAATTCGTGGGCTGGAAACAGCGGAGCCCCGCCGGAAAGGTCGAGGATGATGTCCGCATTCGAGCTCGCGCCGTCGCGGGGCACCCCGAAGCGCAGGCGCTCGCGCGACGAGGGCGCCGGAACCGCGAAATCGTCGACCGTCAGCTCGAAGGCGCCGAGATGACCGAACGCATTCCGGATCGTCCCCTGCACGACAGGGAAATCCCAGATTCGGCCCGGTGTGATTTCATCCGGATGCGTCAGCAGCACGGTGACGTCCAGCTCGTCGGCGAGTTGTCGACCGGCCTCGATCGCCGCCTCGCCGCGGCCGTAAACCAGCACGACGCCGCTGCTCGAAAGCGTGACGAGCGCGGGCGGCGCAACCGGCTCGGCCGCCATCGCGACGAGGGCTGCCGCCTTCGGTCCTGCGGACGCGGCTTGTTCCGACCAGCCCGCCGTCTCGCGGATGTTCGCGAATGCGAGGTCGCCGGCAAAGCCGATATCCTCCGCGACCTCGCGGAACAGCGGCGCCTGCTGCGTGCAGGCTATCGTGACGGCTCCCCCCGCGTCCAACGCGCCTCGCACGCGATCGAGCTCGGCGACGCAGAACTGATCTCCGGATTGGACGAGAGCGTCCTCGCATCCACGGGCGACGCTGTCGCCAAAGCCGGGCATGCTCCTCTCGCAGGAGCAGACGAAGACCGTGCGCGGTTTTTCCAGGCTCATCGTGCCTCCCCGCGGCGCGACACCGCCCGTTGCGGTAGCGCCTTCACTTTAGAACCATTATAAGGATAATACGGTTGCCGTCATCAGAAATGGACCGGCATCATGTCCCTGAGCGCTTCCGCCATAGACCGAGCTCTCGATCTGCCCCCGCTCTACAGCCTCGTCGTCCTGCGAGAGGCCGGCGATGCTTTCGCGCACGCATGTGCCATCGCCGGCGAGCAAGGCGCAGGCACCCTGGTCTGGGCACGACGCTACGATGCGGCCGAATTCGCGGTCGTCCTGGAGCCGGAAGAGCCGTTCGCCCATGCTCGCCTCGCACTCTATGCGGGCATGAACGCGCTGGCCGACGCGCTTGCGACGCATGCGCCGCCATCGCGGCCGATCACCTTCGGCTGGCCGGACAGGATCTGCGTCGACGGGGTTTGCGTGGGCGGCGGGCGCCTGGGCTGGCCCGAGGGTAGCCGCGACGACGAGATGCCGACCTGGCTCGTCTTCTCGGCCACGATCCGCACCGCGATCGTCCGCGGCGACGAGCCCGGCCTGCG
>CAYYZC010000031.1:0-2109 GCA_964475605.1 uncultured Chelativorans sp. | reverse complement strand
CTCGATCCTTCGGACACCTTCGTCTATTCCCGCGCCGCGGAGCCCGGCGAGTGGGCCGTCACCGGCTCCTTCCTGTTCTTCGGCGCCGATGTCGGAAAGCTCTCCGGTAAGGAACGGCAGGCGTTCCGCGCCGGCTTCCTCGGCGTCGAGAGCTTCGGCTGGTCCACTCTGGTCGTCGTGGCCGAGGCTGCTGCGGAAGAACGCGCGGCCATGGTCGAGAAGCTGGCCGGGCAGCTCGTCGCCCGTTGCGGCGCGCCCGGGCTGGAGGCCGCGCGCCCGGCTGCCGAGGAGGAGGTCGCCTTCGCACAGTCGTTGTGCGACCACCCGCCGGGCACCCTGCTTGCCCTGCACCGCGCCGGCGAGGAAGCAGGCGTCCGCGAAACCTTCCGCACCCTGCACCGGAAGGTGAGCCGGCTCGATCCGGCAAAGGCATTTCGCATCATCGAAATCGAGGAGGAAGACGACTCCATGGAAGACCTCGACATCCGGGCCTTGGCTGGAAGGGACAAGTGAGGGATTTCTGGATTTCCTCCGGCCACCATCTGCTTGACCGGGACGAGGCGGGCCGGCTGGTGGTGACCGATGCTTTCCTCAAGGCCTATTTCGCGCGCCCCGAGCTTCTGCCGCCCGAGGAGGCGTGCGAGGCGGAGTTGCGGCTGCATCACGAACTTCTGATGCATGATCCGCGGCGGCCGGTCGGGCAGGACGAGATCGCCGCGATGAACGACCCGGATGCGCGCGAGAACTGGGCGTTCATGATCGCATTCCGTGACCGCCTCCTGGGGACGTCCTCGCTCGAGGCCGCCTATCTCGAGTTGGCGCGCAGCCCGGCAGCCAACACGCCCCCGCTCTTCATGAACCAGCTTGCACAGGTGGTGCTGCGCAATGCGCTCGATGGCGAGGACGACCCCTTCGTCCTGCGGGCGGCCGAACTGTTCTACCGGACGCAGCGGGTGACCTTTCATGAAGGCGCGCTTCTGCTCGCCGACGCGGAAACCATAGAGATCCATGAGCAGAACCGTCACGCCTCCCCCCTTATGAGCATGCTCGGCGGGCCGGCGGTCACGAAACTCGAAATCCTCGAGGAGGAGAACGCCGGCGGCTATTTCGACAGGAGCGATGCGTTCGACATGGTACTCAGTCTCGGCAGCGCCGACAGCCCGGCGCGATCGGGCCTCGCTGCCGCGATGCAAGCCTGGATACGCCATCTTCTGTCCGTCGACGTGAAGATCGAGCCGGTGGAGCGGATCGAGGACGACGATTGGGCATGGTTCGTCGGCCTGGACGCCGAAGCGACGCGCATCGGCAATGCGCTATGGACGGGCAAGGATCCCGGCGCGGAGGCAAGCGAGCGCATCATGGCATTGTTCCGGCTGGGCTTTTCCGACATTGGCGAGGTCCGGCAGGATGTCGGCGCACGGCCGATCTGGCTGATCATGGCGATGACAGCCGACCGGGCGATCCGCGTGAAGCCGCAAAATCTCGTCGCCGGGCTGCCGCTCCGCGCTGCGGCGCTGGCGAACTGAGAGCGTCGCATGGTTCGGGAAACGGCCGAGATCGGCGTGATCGTGGAGCGGCGGGCTTTGACGAACCCCTGGGTCGATCACGCCTGGGTGCCCGTGCTCGTGCTCGTCGGCGCGCCGGCCGCAGCGCCGTGGACGATACTTGAACAATCGGCTGGTCTGATCCGTTATTATGCCGGCACGATCGAGATGGAGCTCTTCGGATCGGACACGACGATGTACCGGGAAAACCTGCGTTCGCAGCAGCCCAGCCTGTGGGTCGCGCTCCGTCACACGGATGCGCCGCCGGGAGTCCTGCTGCATCTCGTGACCGCCGATCCGGCCGACGCCGAGGCGCTGACCGAGACCGGTACGGATATCATAGAGGCCCTTCCGATGCCGCTCGAGATCCAGCAGCAGCTTGCCGCCTTCGTCGAGGCCCATCACGTCGAGCGCCCGTTCATCAAGCGCAAGCGTGATCGGGCCGACCCGGACGCGATGGCCAGGCGCGATCCGAACTCCGGGCGCCGGGACGACGAGGAATGAGCGGCGACAACGACACTCCCTTTGCCCGCTGGTCGCGCCGCAAGCTGGCCGCGCGGGCCGA
>CAYYZC010000030.1:10367-18945 GCA_964475605.1 uncultured Chelativorans sp. | reverse complement strand
GCGAAGCCGAAATCGTACTCGCCCTTGGCCATCGTCTTGTGGCGGTTCTCCATCTGCCAGGAACCGGCGGCGCCCTTGGAGATGACGTCCACCACCTTCTCGATGTCGAGGCCGGCCTTCTTGCCGAAGCTCAGCCCTTCGGCGAGACCCTGGAGGACGCCGGCGATGCAGATCTGGTTGACCATCTTGGTGAGCTGGCCGGCGCCGGCCGGGCCCATCAGGCCGACCATGCGCGCATAGGCTTCCATCACCGGCTTCGCCTTGTCGAAGGCCGCCTGCTCGCCGCCGCACATGACGGTGAGGACGCCGTTCTCCGCACCGGCCTGGCCGCCCGAGACCGGCGCGTCGACGAAGCCGAAGCCGTGCTTTCCGGCTTCCGCCGCGAGCTCGCGCGCCACCTGCGCCGAGGCGGTCGTGTTGTCGATGAAGACGGCTCCCTTCTTCATCGCCGCAAACGCGCCGTTCTCGCCGATCGTGACCGAGCGCAGGTCGTCGTCATTGCCGACGCAGCAGAAGACGAAATCCTTGTCGCGTGCGGCCTGGGCCGGCGTCGTGGCGGCCGCCCCGCCATGCTCCTTGGCCCATTTCTCGGCCTTGGCGGTGGTGCGGTTATAGACCGTGACGTCGTGGCCGCCCTTGTTCTTCAGATGGCCCGCCATCGGGTAGCCCATCACGCCAAGTCCCAGAAATGCAACCGATGCCATTGAATTGGTCCTTCCATGCTTCGAATGTATTGCTGTGGGTCTAGACCCTTTCGAAGCAGGATTGAAGGGGCGTCAGCGCTTCAGGTGGCGGGTGATCCGGCGCTCGATCCAGTCGATCGCGTTGCGCAGGATCTCGACGATGGAGAGATAGATGATCGCCGCCCAGATATAGGTCTGGAAGTCGAAGCTGCGCGCATAGGCGCGGCGCGTCTCGCCCATCAGGTCGTAGACGGTGATGATGGCGACGATGGCCGAGCCCTTGATCATCAGGATGATCTCGTTGCCATAGGGCCTGAGCGCGACGATCAGCGCCTGCGGCAGCACCACCTTGCGGAAGGTGACGATGCGGTGGAGGCCGAGCGAGGCCGCGCCCTCCCACTGGCCGCGCGGCACGCTCTGGACCGCGCCGCGCAGGATCTCCGCCTGATAGGCGGCGGTGTTGAGCGTGAAGGCGAAGAGGGCGCAGTACCAGGCTTCCCGGAAGAAGGTCCACAGCCCGATCGCCTCCAGTTGCGGCCGGAACTGGCCGAGGCCGTAATAGACCAGGAAGGTCTGCGCGAGCAGCGGCGTGCCGCGGAAGAAATAGACGTAGGCATAGGCCGGCCAGGAGAGGAACCTCGAGTTCGAAGTACGCGCATAGGCGATCGGGGCCGAAAGGAGCGCGCCCAGCAGCAGAGAGATGCCGACGAGCTGCAGCGTGACGATCAGGCCGGAATAGTAGTTCCAGCCGTAGCGGGCGATGAGATCCGGGTCCCAGGCCAGGTAGAGGAAGAATGCGAGGCCGAGGCCGGAGGCGATCCAGAACGTCATCAGCGCATAGCCGACGAGGCGCGCCCGCGGGAAGCCGCGGGCCGGCGGCGGTGGCGGGCCGTCGGGGGCAGGCGGGGCGGCGACGATCTCCGTCATCGCGCTTGCTCCGCGCGGGCGGCCCAGCGGTCGATGGCGGCGAAGGCGACCGAGGACAGGATGGCGAGAACCAGATAGAGCAGGCAGGCGACGCCGAAGAAGAGGAACGCTTCCTTGGTCACGCGCGCTGCGATCCCGGCCTGCCGGATGATGTCGGAAAGGCCGATCACCGAGACGAGCGCGGTGTCCTTGAGGAGGATCAGCCACAGATTCGACAGGCCCGGCAGCGCCAGCCTGACGAGCTGCGGCAGGATGACGAGCCGCATCGTCTGCCAGCGCGTCAGGCCGATCGCGAAGCCGCCTTCATACTGGCCGCGCGGGATCGCCCGGAATGCCGACAGGAAGACCTCGCTGGCGTAGGAGGAGAAGACGACGCCGAGCGCCACCATGCCGGCGGCGAACGCGTTGATCTCGACATAGGCGTCCGGATCGAAGAGCGCGACCAGCTTCTGCACTCCGAGCTGCACGCCGTAGAAGACCAGGAACAGCGTCAGCAGCTCGGGCAGGCCGCGGAAGATGGTCGTGTAGATATTGGCGGCGATCCGGAGCGAGCGCTCCTCCGATTGCTTGGCGATGGCGATCATGAAGCCGACCGCCAGCCCGAACGGCACGGTGGCGAGCGCCAGCGCCACCGTCACAAGGACACCCGAGGCGATCTGGTCGCCCCAGCCGTCGGGCCCGAAGGCGAGCAGCGTGAGCGTGCTCTGTTCCATTGTCGCGCGGGTCTCCCCTCCGCCCGCTTCAAGAGGACGGCAGGTTCAAGCCCGCCGTCCTCGAGTCGTGGCCGACCAGGCGGCGGACCTCAACTCCCATAGACGTCGAACGGGAAATATTTGTCGTTGATCTCCTTGTAGGTCCCGTTCTCGCGGATGGCCTGGATCGCGGCGTTGAACTTCTCGCGCAGCTCGTCCTCGCCCTTGCGGATGGCGATGCCGATCTCGTCGTCGCTGCTGACGGCATCGCCCTTGAATTCGCAGCATGCGCCGTCGTCGCTTTCGATCCATTCATAGAGGACGGCGAAATCGCCGAGAACCGCATCCACCCTGCCGGATTGCAGGTCGGAATAGGCTTCCAGCTGCGTCGGATAGCCCCGGACGTCGGCATCCGGATAGTTCTCGTCCGCGAAGATGGCGGAGATGGTGCCTTCCTGCACGCCGATCACCGAGCTGCCTACGGTCTCGGGAGCAAACTCCGAATCCGTAGGCGCGATGAAGTTCAGCGTGTTGGAATAGTATTTGTCGGTGAAGTCGACCTGCTGTTTCCGTTCATCGGTGATCGACATGGAAGCGATGATGGCGTCGAAGCGGTTGGCCTGGAGCGCCGGGATGATGCCGTCCCAGTCCTGGGTGACGAACTCGCATTCGGCCTCCATCTCCTCGCAGAGCGCCTTGGCGATGTCGATGTCGAAGCCGACGAGCTCGCCGCTCGCCGTCAGGTTGTTGAAGGGCGGATAAGCACCTTCGGTTCCGATTCTCAGCTTCTCCTGCGCCTGCGCCGCGCCGATCGTAACGGCGAGGGTAGCGACTGAAACCGCGAGCGTGAACCGATTGAAAATGGTCATTGTTGCCTCTCTGTGGTTCTGCCGAGCCTTGGTGTCGGCTATCGGGAGCGCGGACGAGCCGCCCCTTGGCGGCGATATTCCCATTGTTGTTCCGCAAATTGCAACCGCAAAGGCCCGCCACCTGCCGATGCGTCAGCGAAGACCTGCTGACGTCTCGATGAAATCGGCCATGGCGGCGATGTCGTCGAGCGCGAAGACGGGAACGGACTGGTCTTCGACCGGGTGGTCGGCGGCGATGGCGACGATGTTCGCCACCGTGGACGTCATGGGCGTCGTTTCGCGGGCGTCGCGCCGGCGCGCCTCGATCTTGGGATGAGCCGCACCCTTGAAGCCCTCGACGATGACGAGGTCGCAAGGCGACAGGCGGGCGACGATCTCCTCCGGCGAGGGCTCGGGCTCGCCCCGCAATTCGTGCATGATCGCCCAGCGTCGTCCGGTGACCAGCGCCACTTCGGATGCGCCGGCGGCGCGATGCCGGAAGCTGTCGCTGCCGTCGCGGTCGATATCGGCGTCGTGATGGGCGTGCTTGACCGTCGAGACGCGCCAGCCGCGCGCCGTCAGCTCGGCCACCAGCCGCTCGGCGAGCGTCGTCTTGCCGGAATTCTTCCAGCCGGTGATGCCGAAGAGCCGCCTCGTCATGCGCCTGTCCCTGCCGTTCTGCGCGCCCTCACAGCGCGCCCGCCTTGCGGGCGACCATCATCACATAGAGCGTGGCGAGGATGGCGAAGAAGGAAGAGACGAACATCACCCAAAGCAGCGGCCAGGGACCCGTCGTCGGCGACAGGAACGCGCCGGCAAGGACGGAGAGCGCGGCGCCGCCGCCGATCTGGAAGGCGCCGCCAAGCCCCGACGCGCTGCCGGCCAGATGCGGCCGCACGCTCACCATGCCGGCCATGGCGTTGGGCAGCGTCATGCCGTTGCCGACGCCGAGCAGCATCATCGGGCCGAACAGCGACACCGCATGGCTGATGCCGATGCCGAAGAGCAGCATGGCGGCGGCGACCCCGCCGAGGGCGACGATGCTGCCGAACATCATCATCCGGTTGATGCCGACTGTCTGGGAATAGCGCCCGGTGAGGAAGTTGCCGAGCGAATAGCCGAGCGCCAGCAGCGCGAAATACATGCCGTATTGCGACGGCGACAGGCCGAGCATCTCGGTCGCGACATAGGGCCCGCCGCCGAGGAAGGCGAAGAAGGCGCCGGACGTGAAGGCGGCCGTCAGCGAATAGCCCCAGAAGCGGCGCGCCCGGAACAGCTCGGGGAAGGTGCGGAACTGTGCGGCCATGCTCGACGAGCGCGCATGGTTGGTCTCGCCGAGATCCAGGAAAACGATGGTGATCGAGACGATGCCGAGGGTGAAGATCAGCCAGAAGGTGGATTGCCAGCCGAACTGCTCGTCGAGCAGCCCGCCGATCGTCGGCCCGATCATCGGCACCAGCGTCACGCCCATCGTGATGTAGCCGATCTTGCTCGCCGCCTCGTTGGCGTCCACCGTGTCGCGCACGATGGCGCGCGACAGCACCATGCCGGCGGCGGCGAACGCCTGCAGCAGCCTTGCGGCGAGGAACATGACGATGCTGGTGGCGAAGATCGCAAGCAGCGTCGCGAACAGGAAGATCACGAAGCTTCCCAGCATCACCGGCCGGCGGCCGAAGCGGTCGGAGGCCGGCCCGATGAATATCTGCAGGATGGCGGTCGCGGCGAGATAGAGCGAGACGGCGAGCTGGACGACGCCGTAGTCGGCATCGAAATGGCGCGCGATGCCGGGCAGGGAGGGCAGGAAGACGTTCATCGCCATCGTCGCCGTGGCCGTCGCGATCACCAGCGTGGCGATATGGGGCGGCTTGCGGCGATCTGCGGCGAGTTCGGTCATCGTCACTTGAAGGTTGCGCGGGACTGGCCGGGGGAAAGCACCCTCTTTCCCCGGTCCTGTCAACCGGTCAGGTCCCGTCCGGCGCCATGGCCGGGCTGGTGCTTTCGGCGGCCGGCAGCGTGTTGCCGACCTTGCGCTCGCGATAGAGCGTGTAGAGGCCCGAGCCGACGACGATCGCCGCTCCGGCGATCATCGCCATGTCCGGCACATCGCCGAAGAGGAGGAAGCCGAGCAGGATGGCCCAGAGGAGCGCCGTATAGCGGAAGGGCGCCACGAAGGAGATGTCGCCTTCGCGCATCGACATGATGATGAACTGGTAGCCGAAGATGAGCAGCACGGAAGCCGCGAACAGCAGCCCGACATCCGACGTCTCGACCGGGGTCCAGCCGCCGAAGGGCACGACCAGCACGCCGCCGCCGACCGTCACCGAGACGGCCGTCGTCGCGGAAACCAGCAGCGTCGGGATCTCGTCGGGGATGCACCTTGTGGCGAGGTCGCGCACGGCGCAGAAGGTGACCGTCACCAGCACCAGCAGCGAATAGACGTCGAAGCCCTCGAAGCCGGGCCGGATGATGACCATGACGCCGCTGAAGCCGACGAGGATGGCGAGCCAGCGCCGCCAGCCGACCGGCTCGGCCAGGAACAGGGCCGCACCCATGGTAACGGCGAGCGGCAGGGCCTGGAGCACGGCCGAGACGTTGGCGAGCGGCAGCATGCTGAGCGCGGTCAGGAACGTCACGGTTCCGCCGAGCTCGCCGACGACGCGCAGGCCGACGAGCGGATGCAGCGCCCTGCGCCAGCCGACGAGCAGGCCCTGCGACCAGGCGAAGACGCCGATCATGAGCGAGGCGAAGATGCCCCGGATGAACATGATCTGGCCCATGTTCATGTTGTCGGAAACGAGCTTGGTGATGGCGTCGTTGATCGTGAAGCCCGCCATGGAGACGGACATGAACAGCGCGCCGCGCATATTCCTGGAAAGGGCCAAGGCTGGAAGTCCGGAAGGGATCGGATGCAGGCCTTCATATTGACAGTCGCGAAGCGGCGCAATCGACAAGGGCCCGCTACGTTCTATGCCAGTCGCCGGGGACTGCCGGATCGTCGGGCCTTGCCTTCGCGCGGCCGCGCGGCCATAAGGCGGCATCGGCTTATCGAGGATCGCGATGAAGACCTTCCTGACGCAGTTCTTCACCTGGTGGAACGGCCAGACGCTCGGCACGCGCTTCCACACCTGGCGCAAGGGCACGCGGGTCGGGACCGACGAGGCCGGCAACGTCTATTACGAGGGCGGCACCGATTCGGAAGGGCGCACGCGCCGCTGGGTGATCTATTCCGGCGTCTCCGAGGCGAGCCGCATCCCGCCCGGCTGGCATGGCTGGATGCATCACCGCACCGACACGCCGCCCTCGCGCGAGGACTACAAGCCGCGCGAATGGGAGAAGCCGCATATCCCCAACATGACCGGCACGCCCGGCACCTATCGCCCGCGCGGTTCGGTGCTGTCGACCGAGGAGCGGCCGCGCGTCACCGGCGACTATGACGCCTGGACGCCCGGCAGTTGAGATTGGGCCCGGCGGCGATTGATCTTGCCACATTTGACCGCTAGCCAGTGGGGAAGGGGCTTCGAGCGGGATTCCCGGATTCCAGGCGGACGGCGCGATCCATGATCTTCAGACCATTAAATCCGAGGGCCGCCTGCGGCGCGGCGCTGCTTCTGGCAGCACTCGCCTCGCCGGCCTCAGCCGAGCGGATCAGCAATCCGGTCGCCGTCTTCACCGGCCTCGACAAGATCACCGGGCGCATCATCACATTCGACGTCTATATCGACGAGACGGTGCAGTTCGGCGCGCTGCAGGTGACGCCGCGCGTCTGCTATACCTCGCCCGACACGGAGGAGCCGCGTACCGATTCCTTCGTCGAGGTCGATGAGATCACGCTCGACCGCAAGATCAGGCGCATCTTCTCCGGCTGGATGCTGGCGCAAAGCCCCGGCCTCAACGCCGTCGAGCATGCCGTCTACGACGTGTGGCTGAAGGGCTGCAAGCAGGAGTCCGACGTGCCGCCGCCCGATGAGACGTCGGCCGCGGCCGGGTGATTCCGGCTCAGGACCCTTTCGTGATCGTGCTCAGCCGGTGACTTTCGGCCAGTAGGTTCCGAAGCACCATAGGTTGCCTTCCGGATCGCGGCAGATGAATTCGCGGCTGCCATAGTCGCGATCGGTCAGGCCTTCCTCGATCGCCGCGCCGGCCTTCTCCACCCGATCGAACATCGCATCGACATCGTCGACGACGACATAGAGCGACTTGCCGCCCGGGCCGGCTTCGGCCCCGCCTACGAGCGCACCATAGGCGTCGTCGCGGTCCTCGCCGCACATGATGATCGACGAGCCGTAGGCGAGCTCGGCATGGGCGACCTTGCCGTCCTCGCCCTTGTACATGGCGTGGATGGTGAAGCCGAACGTGGCGACCAGCCAGTCGATCATGGCGTCGGCATTCTTGAAGCGGAAGGTCGGGAAGATGCGCGGCGGTTCGACCGCGGCTGGTTCGAGCTGAGGCATTTCTTGGCTCCCTTCGTTCTCGGATGAGACGCATGGCGGTAGCGGATCGTTCCATCGGACGAGCGGAATAATGACCTCCCGCGGTTCCGTGTCGATGCGGATGCCGCTCAGAAGCCGAGCAGGGCGCGATAGGCGTCCCATTCCTCATAGGTCAGGCGGATGGCGAGCACCGTGCATGTCAGCACGAGCAGCGGCTTGATCACCCGCGCGCCGCGCTTCATCGCGAAGCGGGCGCCGACACGCGCGCCGAGCATGGCGGCGGCCCCCATCACCAGGCCGACATGCCAGACCACCGCGCCGGCATAGGCGAAGGCGAGGAAGGCGCCGAGATTGGAGGCGCAGTTGAGGAGCCGCGTATGGGCGACGGCGCCGAGCATGCCGTAGCCGGCCAGAGCGACGAAGGCGAGCATGTAGAAGGAGCCGGCGCCCGGCCCGAACAGGCCGTCATAGAAGGCGATCGCCGGGATCACGCCGAGCGCCAGCAACGCCGAAGGCACGCGCTCGGCGCGCGTCGTGTCGTCGAGATTGGGCCGCAGCAGGAAATAGAGCGCGATCGCCACCAGCATCGGCGGCAGCACGGCTTGCAGCCAGTCGCCCGGCAGCACCGTCGCGGTAACGGCGCCGGTTCCCGAGGCGACGAGCACGATCCCTGCCATGGGCAGCATCCGGCGCAGGTCGATCCGGCCGTTGGCGGCGTAGACGGCGGTCGAGGCGGCAAGGCCGAACAGGCCCTGCAGCTTGTTGGTGCCGAGCGCCTGCACGGGCGGTAGCCCGGCAAGGAGAAGGCTCGGCACGACGATCAGCCCGCCGCCGCCCGAGATCGCATCGACTATTCCGGCGAGGAAGGCGGCCGCGGCGAGCAGGAGGAGGATTTCAAGCGTGATGTCGGTGAACATGAGAGGCGAGGGTTCCCGAGATGCACCAGGGTGGCCCGCCTGGAGGAAGAGACCCTGCGCATCCACCACGCCATGCCCGCT
>CAYYZC010000030.1:0-10267 GCA_964475605.1 uncultured Chelativorans sp. | reverse complement strand
GGCGGAGGGTGGCCGGCTTATCTCAGCCGGCCGCTGGCATGGGCGAGCATGGTGTAGACCTTGCCCGTGTCGGAGGTCAGGTAGGTCTGCGTCATCATATTGTCGCGGTCGTTGCGCGCGACGTCCTCCAGCAGCCGCTCGAAATCGCGGCAATAGCGGTCGACGGCGGCGCGGAACTCGCTGTCGCCCTGATATTTGCGCCGGATCTCGTCGAAGGTCTGCTGGCCTTTCAGCGTGTAGAGCCGACGCGTGAAGACATTGCGCTCGCCGCGGCGATAGCGCTCCCACAGCTCCACCGATGCGTCGTGGTCGATCGCTCGCGCGATATCGACCGACAGCGAGTTGAGCGACTCGACCAGATGCAGCGGCGAGCGCTCGCCGGGAACCGGTGCGGCCGGCTGCGCCTGCGGCAGCGGCGAGGTCTCGTCGCGGGAGGCGTTGCGCAGCAGGTCGCGCACCCAGCCGCCGGAAGCCGCCGCCGGCCGCTCGGCGACAGGCTCGCGCGGCTGCGAGACGGATGCCGGGCGACGCTCGATCGTCTGCGTCGCCGGGGCTCCGCGATCGGCCGGCGGATAGGATGCCGGCGGTGCTGCGGGGGCAGGGCGCGGCTGCGTCTGCGCGCGACGGTCCGAAACGTCGTGGGCGCGGCCGGACTTCGCGACGATGTCGGCCAGTTCCTTCAGCGCGTTGATCTGCTCGGAGACGGCGCGGCGCATCGCGGTGGTCGACTGCTTGGTCTCCTCCGGCAGCTGCATGACGCCCTTCTTGACCTCCGCCCGCGTCGCCTCGAGCTCGGAGCGGATCGTGCCGGCGGTTTGCCGGATCTCCGTCGTCGCGTCGGCGAAGCGCTGCGTCGCGGCCTCGACGACCTCGGAGATGGCGGTGCGGATCTGTTCGGTCGAGGCCTTGGTGCGTCCCTCGGCCTGCTCGAGCACGCGGCCGATCAGCCCCTCGAAGGAACGCATGGTCCGCTCGATGTCCTCCGACTTCTTGACCAGCCCGACCGCGAGCTCCTCGAGCGCCGACTGGCGGCCGTCGAGCGTGCTGACGAGGTTGGACTGGGCCGAGCCGAGCAGGTCGGACGCGTTGGACAGCACGCTCGCATGCTCCTCGAAGCGGTTGGCGATCGAAGAGATGTCCTTGAGCGTCGCCGAGGAAAGCTCGCTGAGCCGCCCGGCATTGGTGTCGATCAGCCGCGCAGAGCTGGCGAAGGACTGTGCCGTCTTCTCGGTCGTGGCGGCGAAGCTCTCCGTCGTGTCCGCGAGCCGCACATCGAGGCCCGAAAGGTTCTGCGCGGCCATTTCGATGAGCTCGCCGAGGCGCGAATTCGACGAGGCGAGACGGTCGATGAGCTCCGTGACGTTCTCCGACAGCGAGCTGTTCGCCCCGTGCACGGCGCTGATCGTCTCGGCCGTGCGGCTGGCGAGCGCGTTGACGAGCGCGGCGCTCTCGGCCTGCAGCTTCTCGGTCGCCCGGTGGGTCGCCTGCTCCAGGCTCTTCTGCAGCTCGCCGCCGCTTTCGGCGAAGCGGTCGACAAGCGGCTTGGCGGTCTCGTCGAGGATGCGGGCGAGGTCGGAGGAGCGCGCCGCCAGCATGGCGTTGAGCTGGCGCGTCTTCTCCGCGATCGTCGCGGCCGCGTCGGTCGAGGACTGAGCGACCTCCTGATTGGCGACGGCGAAGCTCTCGACCACTGCGTTGGCGCGGGCGACGAGATCGGCCTCGGTCTCCGAGACCTTCTCGCGCAGCCGGTCGCCGACCATCTCGGCGCCGCGGGCGAGCCGCCCTTCCGCCTCGGTAAGCTGCTCGTCGAGGCGCGTGCCGATCAGCCCGGCGCCGTGCGCCAGCCTGTCCTCGATATCCGACAGCGTGCCGGCGACCGCGCGCGCCCGCGCGTCGAGCTCGGCCGAGGTCTGGTGCGTGCGCGCCATGATCTGCTGGTCGGCCTCCTCGAAGGTGCGCCGCAGCTCCTCTGCGCGCTCGGCGAGGCGCCGGTCGGTGCCGTCGAAGGCGGATGCCACGTCGCCGACACGCTCTCCGAGCGTCCTTGCCGTCTCCTCGACGCGCTCACCGAGCCGGCGGTCGGCATCGTCGAACGCATGCGAGATGCCTTCGGCGCGGGCGGCGATCGAATCGGCGATCTGGTCGGCCCGGCGCATCAGCTCGCGGCCGGTCTCTTCCGTGCGCTCGATGATCCGGCGATCGGTGGCGTCGAAGCCCGCGGCGATTTCGGCCGCCCGCTCCGACAGCGCCTGCGAGGCCTGATCGACGCGGTCCGAAATCCGCGTTTCCGACGCATCGACGGCAAGGACGATGTCCTGCGCCCGGTCGGAAAGCAGGCGAGCGCTCGCTTCCGTGCGCTCGGCGATGCGCTGGTCGACCTCGTCCACCGCACGGCGGGCATCGTCGCCGAGCGCCGCCGTGACCTCGATCACCTTGTCGCGCAGCGACCCGGCGACGACCACCGCCGTACCTTCGAGCGCGGCGCGCACATTGTCGATGCCGAGGCGCAGCGCGTTCTCCATCGAATGGGTGCGCTCCTCGATCACGCCGGTCTGGCGCGAGAAGGTGTCCTCGATGCGCGAGATGTCGGCGCTGATCGCCGTGGTCAGGTCGGACTGGCGCTCGCCGAGCGTCTGCACGTGGCGGGCGACCGCATCGTCGAGCCCGACGCGCGTCTGCGACAGCTTCTCGACCTGCCTTGCCACCGCGGCGTCGATCTCCTCGCGCGACACGTTGAGCTGCGCCAGATCATCCTGGAGCGCGCGCGTCAGCGTCTCGCGCCCGTCGGCGATCCTCGCCGCATGGTCGGCGACGATGGCGTCAATCTCGCCACGGGCCTGATGGATGCGCGACAGGTCCTCCTCGAGCGCCCGGGCCAGGGTGGTCCGCCCCTCGGCGAGCCTTTCCACATGAGTCGAGACGGCCGCGTCGATCTCGCCGCGCGTCGTGGTCAGCCTGGC
Organism: uncultured Chelativorans sp.; assembly: GCA_964475605.1. Lineage (GTDB taxonomy): Bacteria > Pseudomonadota > Alphaproteobacteria > Rhizobiales > Rhizobiaceae > CAYYZC01. Next base: position 7,307 of record CAYYZC010000030.1, on the reverse strand, counting down.
GAGGTCGTCCTCCAGCGCCTGCGTCAGCGCGTTGCGCCCTTCGGCCAGCTTCTCGACATGGCCGGCGACGACGGAATCGATGTCGCCACGCGCCGTCGAGAGCTGCGCCAGGTCGTCCTGCAGGGCGCTGGTCAGCATGTTGCGGCCTTCGGCGAGGCGCTCGACATGGCTGGTGATGGCGTTGTCCATGTTCTGGCGCGTCTCGGCGAGGCGCTGCAGGTCGGCTTCGAGCGCTTCAGCGATGAGGTCGCGGCCGCCGGCGAGCCGCTGCGTGAAGTCGGCGGCACGGCTTTCCAGCATGCTGGAGGTGGAGAGCACCAGCTCCGCCATCTCCGATCCGATGCGCGCCTTGCTTTCGTCGACGAGGCCGGAGATGTCGCGCTTGCCCTCCGCGAAGGTCTCGGCGATCTCGCGCGAGCGCTCGACCAGCATCTCGTTGATCGAGCGTGCGCGCGCCTCCAGGGCGGCGTTGAGCTTCTGGGCGCCGGTATCGAGGGCTTCGGCGCGGGTCTCGAACTCGCCGATCAGCCACTGTCCGCGCTCGCGCAGCGTCTCCTGGATCGCGGCAAGACGAGTGTCGAACTCGCCGGCGAGCGAGCGCGACGCGTCGCCCAGCAACGACACCATGCCGGTCGTGCGCTCCTCCAGCATGCCGGAAAGCGAGCGCGTCACCTCCTCGCTGCTCTCCGTCAGCCGGGCGATGCGGGTGTCGAGCAGGTTGGCCAAGGCCTCGCCCGACGTCGTCATCCGGTCGGAGATGACGTCGAGGCGCTGGTCGATCGCGTCATACATCGACATGCCGCTCTCATTGATGCGGTCGACCAGCGAATTGCCGGAATCGGAAATCGACGTGGCGAGCTTGGAGGAGGCGCCGAGGATGTTCTGGCGGATGATGTCGCTGGCCGAATCGAGCTCGTCCTTCAGCGTCTCATGCGCACCGGCGATCGAGGCGCGGACGCGCTCGGCATGGCTGACCACCGCCTCGCGCTCCGATCCCAGCCCGTCGACGAGTGAGCGGATGCGGCTCTCGTTCTCCGAGTAGGCACGTTCCAGCTCGTTGACTTCGGTGTGGACCAGCGTCTCCAGCTCGACAGCGCGCGCCAGCGTGCGCTCGATGCCTTCGCCCATCGCCTGGACCTCGCGGCGCACCGCATGGCCGACCATCATGACGCGGTCGCTGGCCAGGTTCTCCGGCTCGGCGAGGCGGAGCGCCAGCTCGGCCATGGAATGGGCCGCCGCGCGCATCTCCTGCGCCCGGCGCACCATGATGGCAAAGCCCCAGAACAGGATGATCGGACCGACGATGCCGGCGACGATGCCGAGCAGGCCCGGCATGGCGAGCAGGTCGGCGCCCGAGCGGACCTGCCAGAGGGCAGGGCCGTAGAACATCTGCGCAAGCAGGACGCCGCCCACCGCCCAGACGAGCGACAGCAGCGCCACCGCCCAGTAGATGCCGCGCGAGGCGCGGCGCGACAGGCCGGCCTGAAGGGCGCGGTAATCCTTCTGGCGATCGTCATTGGCAGGCGACAGCCCGCCGGCGGGCAGGGCTCCCGCCACCGGCTCGACCGGCCGCAGGCTCTCGGCCTTCTTCCTGTTGTCCGGCTGATCCTCGGCCGGCTGGGCCGCTTCGGCGGCCGTGCCGGTCGGGACGTTGTCGGCTGTCTTGTCCGCAGTTGCCGGGACAGCCGGCGCAACGGCGGCCGTGTCCTCGGCCTTCGGCGTCGCGGCTTCTACGGGTGCGTCAGGATGCTCGGCGCGGCTGTTGCGGGCAAGCTCCTCTGCGGCCTGCGAGATCTGTGCTTCGAAATCGGCCATCGAGGCGGCGATGTCGAGGCCGCCGTCATTGCCGGACATGTCCAGATCAAGCGCCTCTTCGAGCTCTCTGGCGACATCACTGTCGAGACTCTTCGTCGTTGAAGCTTTACGCACCATGCCGCTCATACCCTGTTACATCTTTATTGGCGGGACCGCCTGCGTGAGAGGCGCCTCGTGTCCCGCAATCGTGGCCCAATACGGACCGCCCTTATGGTAGTGCGCGCACCTGTCAAAGGGAACCGCGATTCCGCGCCATGTGTAAAACTTTAAAGATAGGGTTAACGCGCGGACACCAAAGGAGAAATGCCGGTCCGTAAAGCGGCCCGGAGACCGTCGTTAACGGCTTGTGTACGGTCCCCCGGCTAGGCTCCGCGCGATGCCCGACCAGGACCGACGATCCGTGACCAGCAACGAGACCATCGCCTTCGGCCGGCCCGGCGGTGAAGCCGGAACGCCGTCCCGCGCCCGCCCGATAGATCTCGTCCATCTCGCGCGCCAGACCATGGGCGACCGCGCGGTCGAGCAGGAGGTGCTGGCCATGTTCGCCCAGCAGCTATGCTCCGTCCGCGGCAGGCTGGCTGCAGCGGACCCGACCGAGCGGAAGCATCTCGCCCATACGCTGAAGGGGGCGGCACGCGGCGTCGGCGCCTTCGCCGTCGGCGACTGCGCCGAGCGCATCGAGGCCGACCCTGCCGACGGCGATGCGATGGCGCTGCTTTCGACGCTGATCGACGAGGCGAAGGATTTCATCGCCGCGGTCACGCGTTGACGCAAAGACCCCCGCCGATCGGTTGACTCGGGCCTGCGAGTGGTTATCTCTCCGGTGAATGGCGCGCCCGCTCAAGGACGCGATACTGCACGTCCCCGGGGCTTTTCATGACCAAGCTGACCTATATCGCCTTCGACGGCACGCGCTTCGATGTCGAGGCGGAGAACGGATCGACCGTGATGGAGAACGCGATCCGCAACGGCGTGCCGGGCATCGAGGCCGAATGCGGCGGCGCCTGCGCCTGCGCGACCTGCCACGTCTATGTCGACGAGGCGTGGAGCGACATCGTCGGCCAGCCCGAGGCGATGGAGGAGGACATGCTCGACTTCGCCTATGACGTGCGCCCGACCTCGCGGCTCTCCTGCCAGATCCGCGTTCGCGACGAGCTCGACGGCCTCGTCGTCAGCGTTCCCGAACGGCAGGGCTGATGCGATGACGTCGCAGGCCGCCGAGCCGATCCGGACCGACGTGCTGATCATCGGCGCGGGACCGGTCGGCCTCTTCGCCGTCTTCGAGCTCGGCCTGCTCGACCTCAAATGCCACCTGATCGACATCCTCGACCGGCCGGGCGGCCAGTGCGCGGAGCTCTATCCGGAAAAGCCGATCTACGACATTCCGGGCTATCCCGTCATAGGCGCGCAGGAACTGGTCGACCGGCTGATGGAGCAGATCGCGCCCTTCAACCCGCAATTCACCTTCAACCGCATGGTCTCCGGCCTTGAGCGGCTGGATGACGGCACCTTCCGCGTCACCAGCGACGAGGGCGAACTGTTCGAGGCCAAGGTGGTGGTGATCGCAGCCGGCGGCGGCTCGTTCCAGCCGAAACGGCCGCCGATCCCCGGCATCGAGGCCTATGAGGGCCGCAGCGTCTTCTATTCGGTGCGCCGGATGGAGGAGTTCGGCGGCCACGACCTGCTGATCGTCGGGGGAGGGGATTCGGCTCTCGACTGGACGCTCAACCTGCAGCCGATCGCAAGAAGCGTCACCCTCGTCCATCGCCGGCCGGAGTTCCGCGCCGCGCCCGACAGCGTCAACAAGATGTTCGCGCTGCAGGAAAAGCACGCGCTGCGCTTCGAGATCGGCCAGGTGACCGCGCTCACCGGCAGCGACGGGCAGCTCGCGTCGGCGACGATCAAGGGTCCGGATGGCGAGATCGAGGTGCCGTGCACGCGGCTCCTGCCCTTCTTCGGCCTGACGATGAAGCTCGGGCCGATCGCCGAATGGGGCCTCGACCTCGACGAGAACGTGATCCCCGTCGATACCGAGAAGTTCGAGACATCGGTGCCGGGCATCTTCGCCATCGGCGACATCAATTCCTATCCCGGCAAGCTGAAGCTGATCCTGTCGGGCTTCCACGAGGCGGCGCTGATGGCGCAGGCGGCCAAGCGCATCGCCAATCCCGGCGAGCGCATCGTGTTCCAGTATACGACCTCGTCCACCAGCCTGCAGAAGAAGCTGGGCGTGAGCTGACGGCCACCGTCCTTGTCCCGGGGCAAGACGGCGAGGGGCTATCCCGGGGACCGGCCGGTCTCGATCGCCTGCAGGCGATAGTCGAGGAGGCGGCGGATGCGGCGCTCGAAATTGATCGTCTCGATCGTGTCGAAGCGGGCCTGCTCGCGGTCGTGCTTTTCGAGCAGGCGGTCCGTCGTCGCCTTCGCCTTGACGCCCGCCTCCTGGCAGGAGGCCTCGTGGCGGATCCCGAGCAGCGCCATTTCCATCTCGCGCGCATGGGTGCGCGCGATGACGACATGGCTCTCCTCGTGGCGCCTGATGTCGGCGGCGAGCGTATCCCAGATCAGCCGCGTATCCTCGTCGGCGGTGCCGCGCCGGCGCCAGCGTGGCAGGATCATCTCCGCCCTGACGGTGACGTCGGCGCCGATGATGCTGCACCGGCCGTCGCGTTCGCCATAGGTGACGTTGACGGAGAACTCCATGCGCGTCGCGCCGGGATGGCGCTGGCCGGAGCTCCTGACCTCGGGCCCGCGCGTGCGCAACTCGCGCTCGATCTCCTCCAGCGTATCGCCGGTGATCGAGAAGTAGCTGTAGCTCCTCGACACGCTGGCCGCCGTTGCGGGCAGGACTGCCGCCGCCGAGACGAGGCAGGCGAGGAGAAGGCGCTTCATCGGCTGATCCTGTTTGGCGCCGAGTCTGCGCCAGGCAGCGGTCGGAGGCAATTGGAATCGCCGATCGGCGCGGTCCTTTGCAGATGCCGTTGCGGCAGGGCATGCCGGCAACGGCTTCCGCGATTGATTTCCGCTCCGCCCGGACGCACAAGGCGATGCGAATTCGCGGGAGCGCAAGCATGTTCGAACCGAGAGACTGGCCGCTCGCCCATGGCCGCAGCATCGGGCTCGGCCCGCGCGCCGTCGTGATGGGCATCCTCAACGTCACGCCCGACAGTTTCTCCGATGGCGGACTGTTCGATGCGACCGACGCCGCGATCGCGCATGCCGGGACGATGATCGCGGAAGGGGCGGCGATCGTCGATATCGGCGGCGAATCGACGAGGCCGGGGGCGGCACCGATCGATGCGGCGGAGGAGCAGCGGCGCGTCCTGCCGGTGATCGAGGCGCTGGCGCGGCGCGACGACGTGCTGATCTCGATCGACACCTATCGTGCCGAGACGGCGCGGCTCGCCGTCGCCGCGGGCGCCCATATCGTCAACGACGTCTGGGGCCTGACGCGCGAGCCCGGCATCGCCCGCGTGGCGGCCGAGACCGGCGCCGGGCTGATCGCCATGCATACGGGCCGCGGCCGCGAGCGGCTCGACGACGTGATCGACGACCAGGTCTCCTTCCTGCGCGGTTCGCTGGCGATCGCCGCCAGGGCGGGCGTCGAGCCGCGGCGGCTCCTGCTCGATCCGGGCTTCGGTTTCGCCAAGGAGACGGCGGCCGACAATCTCGATCTGCTGGCGCGCTTCGACGAGTTGCACGCGCTGGGCCACCCGCTCATCGTCGGCACGTCGCGAAAACGCTTCGTCGGCACGCTGACCGGCCGCGAGGCCGGCGACCGCGCCGCCGGCACGGCGGCGACCAGCGTCGTGCTCCGGCTGATGGGCGCCGACATTTTCCGCGTGCACGATGTCGCAATCAATGTCGATGCGCTGGCGGTCGCCGATGCTATGGTCGCGCGCGGCCTCGTTGTCCGGAAGGGTTGAGCATGTATGTGATCCGCATGAAGAACTGCGCCTTCTTCGCGCGCCACGGCGTGCTTGCGGAAGAGGAGACGCTGGGCCAGCGCTTCTATGTCGATGCCGAGCTGACGGTCAGCCCCGATGAGGCGCTGGAGACCGATTCGGTGGGCGAAACAGTCGATTACGGCGTCGCCTTCACCGAGATCGAGAGGATCGTGACCGGGCGCCGCCGCTTTCTGATCGAAGCGCTGGCGCTCGACGTCGCCAAGGCGCTGTGCGCGCGTTTCCCGCAGATCGACCGCGCCGCGATCACCGTGCGCAAGCCCAATGCGCCCGTGCCGGGCGTGCTCGACCATGTCGAGGTCTCGGTCGTCTGGCCGCACGGCAAATGACCGGCGAGGCGGGCGACGCGACGACGCGGGTCTATCTCGGGCTCGGCGGCAATCTCGGCGATCCGCGCGCGGCGATGGCGTCGGCGCTGCAGATGCTCGGCACGGCCGAAGGCGTCGCGGTCGCGCGGGTCTCGCCGCTTTACCGCACGCCGCCCTGGGGCCGGACCGATCAGCCGGATTTCCTCAATGCGGCGGCCGCCCTCGATACGACGCTGGCGCCGCGCCGCCTGCTCGAACTCTGCCTTAAGACCGAAAAGGCGCTCAAGCGACGGCGCGACCAGCGCTGGGGACCGCGCCTCATCGACCTCGACATCCTCGTCTTCGGCGACCGGAGCGTTTCGGAGCAGGGCCTCGAAATCCCGCATCCGCATATGCTCGAACGCGCCTTCGTGATCGTGCCGCTGGCGCGCATCGCGCCTCACCTCGTGCTCGCCGGCCGCACCGCTGCGGAGCGCGCCGCCGGGCTCGACAGCGGCGGCATCACGATCGTCACGGCCGGCGAGGACTGGTGGCGGGAGCGATCCGGGTAGCGCTCTCCCGGACCGGACTCCTGAAACCCCCGAGTGTCCGCGCGACTAGTGCACACGCACTATTTGTACAGGCCTCGTTTCCGAGCTATGAAAAAACCAGTCTCCGGGGGGAGGAAGTGGCGCGTTTGCTCCTCGGTAAGCCGTTGATTGGGCAGATCGCGCGCTTATCAGCTGAGATCAGCTAGCACGACGCCTACCTCATGACCCAAGAGCGGCGCCGGCCTGATCATGGCCAGAATGCCGCTTTCCGATAGCGAATCCCCCGCAACGATCGCGTCGTGGTTCAAAGGGAGAGACATTACGATGCCCATCCAGGTAGTCGGCCTGCCATTTGATACCGATACCCCGATCCAGGCAAGTTTTGCCGAAACGGCGGTTCTGCCGAACGGAAATCTCGTCGGTGTCCAACGCCTCAATCACGATTCTCTGGAGTACACTGTCTTCAGCCCCGACGGCGAAGTGCTGAGTCAGCGTACGATCGACATCGATCTTTACAACAGCGATCGCATCGGCGACATCGCCGTCCGTCCCGACGGCAGCATGGTCGTGCTCTACCTCAATGCCTTCGGCAACAGGCATGTGCAGTTGCTCGACAAGGACGGGTCGCCTCTCACCAAACCACACCTGGTGTGGGAAGAAGGCGGACTGGCCTCCAGCATCGACGTCGC
>CAYYZC010000029.1:0-19046 GCA_964475605.1 uncultured Chelativorans sp. | reverse complement strand
CGACCCTTCCGTCATGCTTGGGCTTGTCCCGAGCATCTGCTGACATTGACGGAAAGCGAAACAGACAATATTCCCAGCTACTTACATTGAAGGATGCAGATCCTCGGGACAAAGCCCGAGGATGACGACGCTGTAAGCAGGACGTTTGTCGACGAGCTGAATGGCCGCTTCCGAGACGGCCGTTTTCTACCGGATCAGCCGCATCACCGTCTCAGCGGCCATCTCGCCGGAGGGGCGACCGGTCGCCATCTCCTGCCTCACCTCGGCGAAACCTGCGAGCTGCGCGTTCCGGGCGGCGGTCTGCGACCAGAGCTGCTCGACCAGCCGCGCGATATATTCCGCCCGCGCATATTCGTTGTAGAGCTCCGGCACCACCGGCCAGCCGGCAATGAGGTTCGGCAGTGCCGCCGACCACACCGTCACCAGGCTCATCAGCGCCCGCCAGACCCGATCGGTCTTGTAGCAGGAGATGGTCGGCACGCCCGCCAGCGCCAGTTCCAGCAGCACCGTGCCCGAGGCCGCGAGCGCGGCGTCGGCACGTCCGAAGGCCTCATATTTCGCCGCCGTGTCGCGGATGATGTGCGGCCGCACGGCCCATTGCTCGCTCGCCTGCTCCACCATGCCCGCGACATGCGGCACGGTGGGCAGCAGGACCTCGAAGGAATGGCCGCGCCGGTGGAGATGATCGACGGCGTCGCCGAAGAGCTGCGCCAGCCGCGATACTTCCGAGCGCCGCGATCCCGGCAGGACGAGGAGCGTCTTGCCAGGGTCCGGCGTCCGGCCATGCTGGCTTGCCGCGGCCGCCCGGAGCATCGGCTCGCCGTTCAGCCGGTGGCCGACGAAGGTGCCGGGCGGACCGCCGAGGCGCTCCAGCTCCGCCGGCTCGAAGGGCAGCAGGCACAATATGCGGTCCACATAGGGCTTCATCCGTGCCGCGCGCTCCGGCCGCCAGGCCCAGACGCTCGGACAGACATAGTGGACGGTCGGAATGCCGGGGCGCTTCGCACGCACGCGCTTGGCGACCCGCAGGCCGAATTCCGGGCTGTCGACGGTGACCAGCACGTCCGGTTCCGCCGCCAGCACGGCATCGACGGTCAGCGAGAGCTTGCGCAACAATCCCGGCAGGCGCTGGACAACGGCCGTGACGCCCATCAGCGCGATGTCGCCGGCATCGAACAGGGTCTTCAGGCCGCGCGCCTCGAGATGGCGCCCGCCGACGCCGACGAGCTCGACGGGCCGGCCGCTCATCCTCGCCATGGCCGTGACCAGGTCCGCCGCCAGCAGATCGCCGGATTCCTCGCCAGCGACGATCGCGATCCTGAGCGGCTTCATCGCTTCGTCCCCGTGCCGGCCGGGAACCCGTAGACGAAAAGGCCGAGGCGGTCGGCATCGGCGATCGTCCGGGCGGAATCGAGCACGAAGCTGCACCCGGCCTCCACCGCAACGCCCCTCAGGCCGGCTCGATGGGCGGCTTCGATCGTCGAGGGTCCGATCGACGGCAGGTCGGCACGCTCGTCCTGGTCCGGCTTGACGCATTTTACGAGCACGCCGCCCGCCTTCCCGGCAAGCCTGCCATGGCCGCGCAGTTCCTTCATCCGTTCAAGCAGGCCGGCCGTTCCCTCGATCCCCTCCAGTGCCACGACGCGGCCGGCGACGGCGATCGCCGCCTGACCGATATCGAGGGCACCGATGGCGCGCGCGCCGGCAAGGGCGGCCTCGATGTCGGCATGGTCGGCACGCGCCGGCGCATGACGGCCCATCGCGCCGTCGCGGGCGAGCAGGTCGGGCACGATCTCCTGCGACCCGACGACATGCAGCCCGCTGGTTTCGAGATAGTGGATGACGGCGCGCAGCAACGCGTCGTCGCCCTTGGCCAGCGCGCGCAGCGCCACCGGCAGCATGCGCAGCATGCCCGGCCGCCATCTGATGCGACGCAGCGACGGGCGGCGCGCGATGCCGCCTGCCAGGACGACATGGCCGACGCCGTTCCGCTTCAGCAGGGCGATCGCCGCGGCCGGATCCTCCAGCGTCGCGGAAACGCCCTCGAAATCGGCGAAATCCTTTTCCTCGGCCTCGCCCGCAACGAGCAATATGAACGGAGGTCGGCCCGAGCGGGCCAGCGCCGCGGCGACATCCACCGGCAGCCGGCCGCTGCCTGCGATGATGCCGACGCGCGCATCGGCCGGCAGGCGCCCTGCCCCGCCTGTGCTATTCCTGGTCGTCGTCGGCATTTTCAGCCGCCCCGCGCTTCGGAACGGTGAAGTGGCGCTTGCCGCGGCTGAGGATGAAATCGATCATGTCGACAACCACCTCCGACTGCGCGAACCGCTCCTTCGCGACAAGCGCGTTCTCGGCCAGCGGCGCATTCTCGTCGAACAGGACGTGATAGGCCTCCCGGATCGATGCGATCTGGTCGCGCCGCATGCCGGACCGCTTCAGCCCGACCATGTTGAGCCCGCGCAGATGAGCGCGGTTGCCGAAAGCCATCCCGTAGGGCACGACGTCGCCCACGACGCCCGCCGAGCCGGCGATGAAGGCATGGTGGCCGATGCGCACGAACTGGTGCACGCCGGCGAAGCCGCCGAAAATGACGGAATCGCCGACCTCGACATGGCCGGCAAGCGCCGCATAATTCGCCATGGTGACATTGTCCCCCAGCACGCAATCATGCGCGACATGGGTATAGGCCATCAGGAAGGCGTTGTCGCCCACCGACGTCGCCCCGCGGCTGTCGTCGGTGCCGATCTGCAGCGTCGCGCATTCGCGGATGGTGCAATTGCGGCCGATCGTCAGCGTGGTGCGGCCGCCCTTGTGCTTGAGGTTCTGCGGCGGCCCGCCGAGAACGGCCTGCGGATAGATTTTCGTGCCCGCGCCGATCGTGGTCGCGCCCATGACGGCGACATGGGAGACCAGTTCGACCTCGTCGCCGAGCGCCACGTCGGCGCCGACATGGCAGAACGGGCCGATCCGCACGCCCACACCGAGGGCCGCGCCCGGCTCGACCACGGCGCTTGGATGTATCTCCGTGCCCCGGCTCATCGATGCTGCGGTCAATCCTCTCTCGGCGACATCATCGCCGATATCTCGGCCTCCGCCGCCTTCGCACCCTCGACGATCGCCTCGCAGGCGAAGCGCCAGATATTGCCGCGCTGCTTGAGCTTGCGGACATGGATCTCGAGCCGGTCGCCCGGCACCACCGGCCGGCGGAACTTGGCGTTATCGACGGTCATGAAATAGACCAGGGACGGCCGGTCCTCGCCGGCCGAGCGGATGCAGATGGCCCCTGCCGTCTGCGCCATCGCCTCGATGATGAGCACGCCCGGCATCACCGGGCGGGTCGGGAAATGGCCCTGGAAATGCGGCTCGTTGACGGTGACGTTCTTGATGCCGACGGCCGATCTGTCCTCGTCGATATCGACGATGCGGTCGACGAGCAGGAACGGATAGCGATGCGGCAGGGCCTGCATGATCTGCAGGATGTCGAGCGTCTCCAGGGTCTCCCCGCCATCACTCATCGTCTTGCCCCTTCCCCTTGCGATCGCTGAGAAGCCGCTTCAGCATCACGACTTCCCTGAAGAAATCCTTCATCGGCCGCGCCGGCGAGCCTGCCCATTGCTCGCCTGCCGGCACGTCGTGCATGACGCCCGCCGAGGCCGCGAGGGCGGCGCGGTCGCCGACGGTGAGATGATCGGCAAGCCCGACGCGGCCACCGAGCATGACGCCGTCCCCCAGCGTCACCGAGCCCGACAGGCCGCAATGGGCGGCGATCAGGCAATGGCGGCCGATGCGGACATTGTGGGCGATCTGCACCAGATTATCGATCTTGGTGCCCTGCCCGATCACGGTGTCGCTGAGCGCGCCGCGATCGACCGTCGTGTTGGCGCCGATCTCGACATCGTCCTGGATGACGACGCGGCCGATATGGGGCAGTTTCTCCGCGCCCTTCGGCCCGCCGACGAAGCCGAACCCGTCCTGGCCTATGCGGGCGCCGGCATGGATGATCACACGGTCGCCGATCAGCCCGTACTGGACCGTGGCGTTGGGCCCGAGATAGCTGCCGCGGCCGATCCGGCAGTTCGGACCGACGACGGCGCAAGGAGCGACGATCGTGTCCCTGCCGATCGCCGCACCCGCCCCGACCACGGCGCCGGCCTCGATGACGGCGCCTTCCTCGATCTCCGCCTGCGGGTGGACGTAGGCATGCTCCGAAACCCCCGTCTCGCCGAGCAGAGGTTCGGGCTGGGCGGCGGACGGAAACATCAGCCGCCCGACCGTGGCGAAATCATATTGCGGGCGGCTCGACACGATCACCGTCATGCCGTCCGGCGCGTCGGCGACGACGTCCTTCGTGCAGAGCAGGACCGCCGCGCGATTGCCGTGCAGCATGTCGGCATTCTTGCGGCTGTCGATGTAGATCAGCGTCTCGGGCTGCGAATCGGCGGCCGACGAGAGGCCTGTCACCATGCGCGTGCCTTCTTCGTCGCGGTGGAGACGCGCGCCGGTGAGCGCTGCGATCTCGCTGGCGGAATAGGCGCGCGGCGGCGCAAAGAATTCCGGATCGCCGAGACTGCTCACGGCAACGGTCCGCAGTCCGGACGAATGCGGGGCGAGCAGGAGACGGCCGGAGCACGTCGATCTGTGTCCGGCTGCTGTTTCCGTCCTGTCAGCATGTCTCGCCCGTGGTTCGCGATCGGCGTCCGCCGGAGCATGGTTCCGAAAAGCGGAACCCGGCATTCGGAAAGGTCATGCTCCGACGAAAGGATAGAGCGGGATGACAATTCGAGGAAGTCATCCGGCCGCTAATGTGGTGGATTTGAAATTCGCCATACAATGGATCGGGCCTTGAACGAATTTCAGATCCTGAAACCACACTAGAATCATCGACTTGCCAGTGTCCTTATCGAATCCGAAATTCTTGAAACGCCTCCCGGACACGGCGCGAATTTCGGATTCGGGACACTAGAAGCGGGTCGAGACGCCGAAGCTGAAGTTCTGGACCAGGTCGCTGTCTTCCTTCACGACAGGCAGGGCGTAGTTGACCCGCAGCGGTCCGAAGGGCGAGGCCCAGATCAGGCCGGCGCCGACCGAAGCACGCCAGGCAAGCTCCTTGCCGCGGATGTCGCTGTTGCCGACCTCATCGAGGTCGTTGCCGTAGAGCGTCGCCGCGTCGGCGAAGATGGCGCCGCGCATGCCGAACCCTTCCGGGATCACGGGCAGCGGGAATTGCAGCTCGGCCGAGGCGTTGAAATAGGTCGTGCCGCCGAGATGCTCGCGCTGGCGCCCGCCGCGGAAGTCGTACGGGCCGATGCCGTTATACTTGAAGCCGCGGATCAGCCGGTCGTCGCTCTGGAACATGTCGAAGACGCGCAGATTGTCGTCGCCGATGATGTGGCCGGCGCCGCCCGACAGCACCGCGACGATGTCGTAGTCCTCGACCAGCGTGTGATAGTAGCTGCCGCGGCCGGTCAGCTTGACCCAGCGCGCGTCGCCGCCGAGACCCGCCACCTCGGTGGTGAAGTTGGCGTAGATGCCCTCGCGCGGATTGCGCAGATCGTCGATCGTGTTGAAGATGATCGCACCGCTGACCGAGGACTTGGTCCACGGGCTCTGGTTCTCGATCGCATCGGCGAGAATGTCGGAGATGCCGCATTCGCGCGGCGGGCCGGGATCGATCGTGCCGTCCTCGTTCTCGTCGCAGCCCGGCGTGAAGTTGTACCTCTCGCTGGTGTAGTTGTAGGCGAACTGCGTGCTCAGCGCCTCGGTGATCGGCAGGCCGAAGCGGACCGAGCCGCCGGTCAGCTTCGTCTCGTAATTGTTGTAGCTGCGCGTCTGGCGGAAGATGTCGAAGCCGGCGCTGATCCTGCTGCCGAGGAAATAGGGCTCGGTGAAGGAGAACATATAGTCGCGCGAGTTGCGCCCGCCGGCCACCGACAGGCGGATCGACTGGCCGCGGCCGAGGAAGTTGCGCTCGGAGATCGAGCCCTCGACGGAGAAGCCGCTGGTGGCGCTGTCGCCCGTCGTGTAGCCGCCGCCGATGCCGAGCTCGCCGGTCGACTTCTCGATCACGTCGACGACCAGGATGACCTGGTCCGGCTGTGAACCGGGCACGGACGAGATGTTGACCGTCGTAAAGAAATCAAGGCGCTCCAGGCGCTTCTTCGCGCGTTGCACGAGCACCTGGTTGAAGGCGTCGCCCTCGCTGACGTCGAATTCGCGACGGATGACATAGTCGCGCGTGCGGGTGTTGCCGCGGATCTCGATGCGCTCGACATAGGCGCGCGCGCCCTGGTCGACCGTATAGACGACCGAGATCGTCCGGTCCTCGAAATTGCGGTTGCCGCGCGGCGTCACCTCGGCGAAGGCATAGCCCTCGGTGGCGACGCGCTCGGTGATGGCGACGATCGAATCCTCGACGTCCTCGGCGCTGTACCAGTCGCCCTGGCGCGACTCGACCAGCGAGCGCAGCGCATTCGGGTCGACGCCCTCGATCGTGCTCTCGACCTCGATCGGGCCGAACCGGTAGCGGTCGCCCTCGCTCACGGTGAAGGTGATGGTGTAGTCGTTCGTCGCCTCGTCGAGCTCGGCCACGGCCGAGACGATCTGGAAATCGGCATAGCCGCGATTGAAGTAGAAGCGGCGCAGCGCCTCCTCGTCGACGCGCAGCCGGTTGTCGTCATAGATGTCGTTGCGCAGCAGGAAGGAGAGGAAGCTCGATTCCTTGGTCGAGATCACGCCGCGCAGCCGCCCGTCGGTATAGGCGCTGTTACCCTCGAAGCGGATGTCGGCGATCTTGGTGCGCCCGCCCTCCTCGATGTTGAAGACGACGTTGACGCGGCCTTCGCCGAGATCGACGACCTGCGTCGACACCACCGCGTCGTCGCGGCCGATGCGCGAATAGGCGTCGCGGACCGTCTGCGCGTCGGACTCCAGCAGGATCGTCGACATCGGCCCGCGCGGCCGGAGCTGCACCTGGCGCTGCAGGTCGGCGTCCTTGATCTTGCGGTTGCCCTGGAACAGGACCTGGTTGACGATCGCGTTCTCGACCACGGTGACGACCAGCGTCGAGCCCGACTGGGTGATCCGGACGTCGGAGAACAGGCCGGTGTCGAACAGCCGCTTCACCGCATTGTCGACATCGACATTGGAGAAGTTCTGGCCCGGCTGGATGTTGACATAGCTGCGCACCGTGTCGGCATCCATGCGCGCATTGCCGCGCACCTCGACCCTGCTCACGACCGCAGCATCCGCCACGCTGACGCCTGCAAGCTGGAACGCAAACGAACCGGACACGATCAAGCCGGCCGAAAGAGCCACCGCCGAAGCGGCGCTCAGCAATCTGGAAGCTGCCTTCATTGGGCGTCTAAACCTTTTATTCTCGTAGTCCCCACGGCGAGAAACCCGGACGTCGCGGCAAAGCTGATACCGTATTACCCGTATTTTCCCTACACGCAAGGCTCGCGGTTAAAATGCATTTACTAATTCCCGGCGCGTGACATTAGCGTCACGCAAATTGGCGGCGATGGTAAATGTCCGGTCAATCGAATCCGCCAAACGCCCGATTCGTAAGACTTTTTTAGCAACCGAAGATGTCGTTCCAGAAGACGAACGCCATGAAGCCGAGGACCAGCGCGAAGCCGACGCGGTAGACCGCCTCCATAACCCGCTCCGACACCGGCCGCCCCCTGACGGCCTCCGCGGCATAGAACATCAGGTGCCCGCCATCGAGCGGCGGAATCGGCAAAAGGTTGAGGATGCCGATGCCGACGGAAAGCAGCGCGACGAGTTGAACCAGCCATTCGAAGCCGAGTGCGGCGGCCCTGCCCGACATCTCGGCGATCCTGACCGGCCCGCCGAGCTGGCAGCGGTCTTCCCTCCCCGTCACGAAGCGCTGCAGGAACTGGCCCGTCCGCACGATGACGAAGCCTGTCTCGCTGAACGCCTTGCCGAGCGCCTCGACCGGCCCGAATGTGATATGGCGCGGCTGGCCGAGCTCCTCATTGTTGACGACGCCGATGACGCCGATGCGGATCGTATTGCCCATCGCATCGGTCTGCTCGACGAGATCGGGCGTCGCCACCAGCGTCACCTCGTCGTCGCCGCGCTGCATGACGAAGGTCAGCTCGTCGCCGGCGCGGCCGGAGACGATGCGCTGGACGTCGCTGAAGGTGACGACATTGTCGCCCTCGATCGAGACGAACCTGTCGCCCGGCTGGAATCCCGCCATCGCCGCGGGACTGTCGGGCCGCACCTCGGCCACGGTCGGCTCCGATATGTAGCGGCCATAGATGGAGAACATCACCGCGAAGACGGCGATGGTCAGTAGGAAATTGAACAGCGGCCCGGCAAAGACGGTCGCGGCGCGCTTCCAGACCGGCTGCGTGTGGAAGGCGCGCTTCCTGTCCTCATCGCTCAGCCGGTCGATGTCCTCCTGCGTCGGATCGCTGGTGACGCTCATATCGCCGACGAACTTCACATAGCCGCCGAGCGGGATCGCCGACAGCTTCCAGCGCGTGCCGCGGCTGTCGTTGAAGCCGAAGAGCTCGGGACCGAAGCCGATCGAGAAGGCCTGCACGCCGATCCCGCACCAGCGGCCGACCAGGTAATGCCCCATCTCGTGAACGAAGACGACCACGGTCAGCACGAACAGGAAGGGTATGATCGTGCCGACGACGATGTTGTCGGCGCTGAAGAAGGTGGTGAAGAAATCCGTCAATGGCGTGCCGGCGTCCTATGGAGTTGCGGATTGCCCGCTTGCTGCACTTGCCGGTGCAATGGGGGCGAATCCGTGACGTCGGCGGCTGTCTTCGCAGATTATGCGGCGAAGCTGAACCCCCTCCCGTACCCCGGCACCCATGAAGCACCCATGAGTGCCAAAGACGATCGTGGAACCTAACGCACCGCCCGGAGGATCCGCTTCCAGATCGTCCCGCCAAGATAGCGGTTGAAGATGACGAAATAGGCCACGATCAGCGCAAGGAGCAGGAGGGCGCTGGCGCCTTCAAGCTGGAAGCCGGTCGAGTTCGCGCCGCCGAATATCAAGCCGACGATGAAGCCGAGCACGAAAAACGCTGTGAAGAAATCGAGGATCGCCGCCAGCACGATCCGCCATGTCGAGACCCTTACCGCTTCTGTCATTGCCGTTCCCCCCATTTTCTCGCGGAAGGCATGATCCTGCGGCCGGTCGGTGCCTGTCAATTGAGAAAATAGGCACGCCAGGGCGTCGCCAGACCGGCGCTCGCGGCGCCGGTCGCATACATCACCAATGCCGCCGCCACCAGCCCGTCGACGCGGTCCATGACGCCGCCGTGACCGGGGATGAGCGCGCCGGAATCCTTGGCCCCGAAGCGCCGCTTGAGGGCGGATTCGAACAGGTCGCCGATCTGCGAGACGGCCGACAGCAGCAGCGACAGCAGGACGACGACGAGGATGTTCAGATGCGTGCCGAGCGCGACGGCGCAGACCAGCCCGGCCGCAAGCCCGAACACGGCGCCGCCGATCGCCCCGCTCCAGGTCTTGCCGGGGGAGATGCGCGGCGCGAGCTTCGGCCCGCCGAAGGCACGCCCGACGACATAGGCGAAGATGTCGGTCGCCCAGACGACCGCGAACAGGAAGATCACAGCGGACAAACCGGCCGGCTCGCTGCCCCTCAGCCCCGACAGCGCGACGGCGAAGATGCCGGCATAGGCAAGCCCCCCCGCCGGCCAGGTGCGGCCGTCTCCCGGGAGTCCCAGCGCCGCGGCGGCGATGGTGGCCAGGGCCAGCAGCAGCATGAGCGCCAGCGGCCCGACGCCGGCAAGCAGCGCAAGCAGGAGGGCGGCGAGCGATACGGCGATCAGCGCCCTCTGGCCCGGCGCGACCTCGCCGCGCATCATGACCAGCCATTCGTAGAGGACGGCTGCGGCGATCGCCGAGGCGAGCAGCCTGAACCAGACGCCGCCCGCCCAGCTCAGCACCAGGGTCAGCGCGATAAGGACGATCGCGGAGAGGATACGTTCCTGAAGGTTGGTGCGCCCTTTGACAGGTGACATCCCCGCGCCCGCGGTCAGGACGCGACGTCGCGCGCGGCGAGCCCGCCGAAGCGCCGGTCACGGGCACGATAGGCGGCGACGGCGTCGCTCAGGTCCTGCGGGCTGAAATCCGGCCAGTAGCAGGGCAGGAAGACGAGCTCGGCATAGGCGGCCTGCCACATCAGGAAGTTGGAGAGCCGCTGCTCGCCGCTGGTGCGGATGATAAGGTCGGGATCGGGGATATGGCGCGTATCGAGGAACTGGCCGAAGGTCTCGGGCCCGACCTCGGCCGGCTCGATCGTGCCGGCGGCGACGCCGTCGGCGATCAGGCGCGCGGCACGGGCGATCTCGTCGCGCGAGCCGTAATTGAAGGCGATGACGAGGTTCATCGCCTTGTTCGCCGCAGTCAGCGCTTCCGCCTCGTCGATGAGGGCGCGGATATCGGGCGCCAGCCCGTCCCGCTCGCCGATCATGCGCACCCGGACGCCGTTCTGGTGCAGCTCGGCGAGGTCGCGGCGGATGAACAGCTTGAGCAGCCCCATCAGATCGTTGATCTCGCTGCGCGGGCGCGACCAGTTCTCCGACGAGAAGGCGTAGACGGTCAGCCATTCCAGCCCCATCTCGCCCGCCGCCCGGACGGTGCGGCGCAGCGCCTCGACGCCGGCGCGATGGCCGGCGGCGCGCGGCAGGCCGCGGCGCTTGGCCCAGCGGCCGTTGCCGTCCATGATGATGGCAATGTGGGCAGGCATCACGTCATGTCCTTCCAGGGCATGTTGAGTGTCGGTACGGCCGGCCGGTCTCCCTGCGGAGCCCCGCCGCCTCGTCCGCGCCTCAGACCTGCATGATCTCCGCTTCCTTCTCGCTCAGCAGCTTGTCGATGGAAACGATGGTCTCGTCGGTCATCTTCTGCACGCGGTCGGAGTGGTTGCGCAGGTCGTCCTGGCTGATCTCGCCATCCTTCTCCGCCTTCTTGGCGTGCTCCATCCCGTCGCGGCGCACATGGCGGGCCGCGACCCTGGCGTTCTCGGCATATTGATGGGCGATCTTGACCAGCTCCTTGCGCCGCTCCTCGTTCAGCTCGGGCAGCGGGATGCGCAGGTTGAGCCCGTCGACGATCGGGTTGAAGCCGAGATTGGCCTCGCGGATCGCCCGGTCGACGGCGCTGACCACCGCCTTGTCCCACACATTGACCGAGATCATCCGCGGTTCCGGCACGGTCACTGTGGCGACCTGGGTGATCGGCATCGGCGCGCCATAGGCCTGGACGACGATCGGGTCGAGCAGATGCGGCGAGGCGCGACTGGTCCTGAGCGAGGCGAGATCGTGCTTGAAGGCGGCGATCGCGCCGTCCATCCGCCGCTGGAGATCCTTGAAATCGACTGTCGTGCTCATCTTGTCCCTCTTCGCACCGTTCCCGGCCGGACGGTCCGGCAGCCGGCTGTCTTCAGCCATCCTTGACGATCGTGCAGCGGCCCTGGCCGCGCAGGATCGCGCCGAAGCCGCCCTCTTCGTGGATGGAGTAGACGATTATCGGAATGTTGTTCTCGCGCGCAAGGGCAATGGCGGCGGTATCCATGATCGACAGTCCCTTTGCGATCACCTGCGAATGGGTGAGCCGGTCGAAGCGGACGGCGGACGCGTCCTTCTTCGGGTCGGCCGAATAGATGCCGTCGACCTGCGTGCCCTTGAAAAGCGCGTCGGCGCCGATCTCGGCCGCCCGCAGCGCGGCCGCCGAATCGGTGGTGAAGAACGGGTTGCCGGTGCCGCCGGCGAAGATCACCACCTTGCCCTGGTTCATATAGGCCGTCGCCTGCCGCTGCGAGAAGCTCTCGCAGAGCTCCGGCATGGCGATCGCGGAGAGCACGACCGCGTCGACGCCGATCTTGACCAGCGAGGTCCGCAGCGCCAGCGAATTGATGACCGTGGCGAGCATGCCCATATGGTCGCCGGTGACGCGGTCGCCGCCCTTCGAGGCGACAGCAAGGCCGCGGAAGATGTTGCCGCCGCCGATCACCACGCCGACCTCGACGCCCATGGCGCGCGCCTCGGCGATGTCGGCGGCGATCCGGTCGACCACCGGGACGTCGATGCCGAAATGCTGCTCGCCCATCAGCGCCTCGCCCGATGCTTTGAGCAGGACGCGGCGATAGGCGGGTTTGTCGGTCATCAAGAAGCTCTGGGCGGGGTGAGAGATGCGGCATCCCCGATACACGAAGGGCGCCGCTGTGTCACGCGGCGCCCCTTCATGTTTCCCACCCCTCGGGGAGGAGGGTAAATGGTCGATCAGCCCTTGGCGGCCGCGGCGACCTCGGCTGCGAAGTCGCTCTCCTGCCTGTCGACACCCTCGCCGAGCGCGAAGCGGACGAAGCCGGTGATCTTCGCCGGTGCGCCGATCTCCTTCTCCGCATCCTTCAGAGCCTGCTCGACCGTGACGTCGGGATCGATCACGAAGGCCTGCTTCAGGAGCACGACTTCCTCGTAGAACTTGCGCAGCCGCCCCTCCACCATCTTCTCGATGATGTTCTCCGGCTTGCCGGAGGTGCGCGCCTGCTCGGCGAAGATGTCGCGCTCGCGCGCCACCGCCGCCTGGTCGAGCTCGTCGACGCTGAGCGCCATCGGATTGGTCGCTGCGACATGCATGGCGACCTGGCGCGCGAAGGCGCTCGCCTTCGCCGCATCGCCGCTCGTCTCGATGCCGACCAGCACGCCCATCTTGCCGAGGCCGTCGGCGACGGCATTGTGGACATAGGTGGCGACCGCGCCCTCGCCGACGGAGAGCTTTGCCGAACGGCGCAGGCTCAGGTTCTCGCCGATGGTGGCGATGGCGTCCTTGATCGTGTCGTCGGCCGACTTGCCGGTGCCCGGATAGGACGCCGCACCGACCGCGTCACGCGTCCCGTCCGTATCGAGCGCGCTCCGGGCGACATTGGCGACGATTTCCTGGAAGGCGGTGTTGCGGGCGACGAAATCGGTCTCCGAATTGACCTCGACGACGACCGCGGCAGCCCCCTTCGACGCAACGCCGATCAGGCCCTCGGCGGCGGTGCGGCCGGACTTCTTGTCGGCCTTGGAGATGCCCTTCTTGCGCAGCCAGTCGACGGCCGCCTCGATGTCGCCGCCGGTCTCCGACAGCGCTGCCTTGCAGTCCATCATGCCTGCGCCGGTCATGTCGCGCAATTGCTTCACGAGTGCTGCGGAAATGGTCATTGTCGCCTCTTCATGTCGAATGCTGAAATGGCGCGGCGCACGCTGGTCGTGCCAGGTGCGCCGCCTTCTGTGCGAAAGGACGGGCCGGCGGGTGGCCGGCCGGCCCTCAACCCTTGTCGGCCTCTCCGGCGGCGCTGCCTTCCTCGCCGGAGGCGTCGCCGGCGCCGGCATCGGCGGCAGGAGCCTCGTCAAGCACCGGCTCAGCGGGAGTCTCGTCAGGCGCCGGCTCGGCTGGGGCTTCGTCGAGCGCCGGCTCGGCCGGTGCCTCGGCGGATGCGCCGATATCGATACCGAGCGCGCCCTGCTGGCGGGCGATGCCGTCGATCGCGGCCTTGGAGATCAGGTCGCAATAGAGCTGAATGGCGCGCGCGGCGTCGTCATTGCCGGGGATCGGGTGGTCGACGCGGTCAGGATCGCAATTGGAATCGACCACCGCGACGACCGGAATGCCGAGCCGCTTGGCCTCCTGGATGGCGATCGCCTCCTTGTTGGTGTCGATCACGAACATCAGGTCGGGCGTCGAGCCCATGTCCTTGATGCCGCCCAGCGCCTTGTCGAGCTTCTCGCGCTCGCGGTCGAGGTTCAGGCGCTCCTTCTTGGTGAAGCCCTGGGCTTCGCCGCCGGAGAGCATCTCGTCGAGCTTGCGCAGGCGCTGGATCGAATTGGAGATCGTCTTCCAGTTGGTCAGCATGCCGCCGAGCCAGCGCGAATTGACGTAATACTGGGCCGAACGCTGTGCGGCGTCGGCCACGATTTCGGACGCCTGGCGCTTGGTGCCGACGAACAGCACACGCCCGCCGCGCGCGACGGTATCGGAAATCTGCTTGAGCGCCTGGTTGAGCAGCGGAACCGTCTGCGACAGGTCGATGATGTGGATGTTGTTGCGGGCGCCGTAGATGTAGGGCGCCATCTTCGGGTTCCAGCGGTGGGTCTGGTGGCCGAAGTGAACACCAGCTTCGAGAAGCTGGCGCATGCTGTATTCAGGCAGAGCCATTTCAAGTCCTTTCCGGTTCTGACCTCCACGGACCATTGACGGAGGCGGAACCGCCGTCACCGGAGGCGTCTGCCGGATTTCTCCCGGACAGAAACCGAAGCCCGTGTGTGGAATGAGCGCGCATATAGAGGCAGTCGCGCCAGGATGCAAGCCGTCGCCTGCATCCATGCCGGCCGGTGGGCCGGCCCCTCCCCCGTCAGGTTATGGGGCAGGCCTATTCGGCGTCGGCGTCCTTGGCCTTCTTCTTCGGAGCGGCCTTCTTCTTCGGCGTTTCCGCCGCCTCGCCGCCTTCGGCGGCTTTCGCCTCGGCCTTGTCGTCCGACTTCGCCTTGGCCTTCGAGGTCTTCTTGGCCGGCTTCTTCTCGGCCTCCGCCTCGTCCTCGTCTTCGGCGAGCAGTTCGTCGCGGCTGACCGCCTTGTCGGTCACGCTGATCTGCGAGAGCAGATGGTCGACGACCTTCTCCTCGAAGAGCGGTGCACGCACGCTGGCAAGCGCACTGGGATTGCTGCGGTAGAACTCGTAGACCTGCTGCTGCTGTTGCTGCGGCACGCGGCGGATCTGGTCGAACAGCGCGCGCTGCACCTCCTCGTCGGTCACGTTGACGCCGGCCTTGTCGCCGATCTCGGCAAGCACCAGCCCGAGGCGGACGCGGCGCTCGGCGAGGCGGCGATATTCGGCGCGCGCCTCCTCCTCGGTCGTCTCCTCGTCCTCGAAGCTCCGGCCGGCCTGCTCGAGGTCGCGCGTCACCTGGGTCCAGATATTGTCGAACTCGGCCTCGACGAGCTTCGACGGCGCGTCGAACTTGTACTGCTCGTCGAGCTGGTCGAGAAGCTGGCGCTTCGACTTCTGGCGCGTGATCGAGCCGAACTGGCTCTCGAGCTGGGTCTTGACGATCTCGCGCAGCTTTTCGGCGCTCTCCAGGCCGAGCTGCTGGGCGACCTCGTCGGTCAGCTCGAACTTGCCCGCCTGCTCGATCTCCTTGATCTTGATGTCGAAGGTCGCATCGCGCCCGGCCAGGTGCTGGGCCGGATAGGTCTCCGGGAAGGTCACTGTGATCGTCTTCTCGTCGCCTGCCTTGAGGCCGACAACCTGCTCCTCGAAGCCGGGGATGAACTCGCCCGAGCCCAGCACCAGCTTGGAATCCTCCGCCTGGCCGCCCTCGAACGGCTCGCCCTCGACCTTGCCGAGATAGTCCAGCGTGACGCGGTCGCCTTCGGCGGCCTTGCCCTTCTTGGGCTCGAACGTCTGTGCGGAGGAGGCGATGCGCTTGACCTGGTCCTCGACCTCGCTCTCCGGCACGTCATAGACCGGCCGGGTGATGGAGATGCCGGAGAAATCCTTGATCTCGATCGGCGGCAGCACCTCGTAATCGAGCGAGAACTCGAAATCGGCCTGGCCGGCGAGGACCTTCTCGGCCTCCTTCTCGTCCTCGGTCATGGTGACCTCGGGCTGCATGGCGGCCTTCTCGCCCCGGTCGTCGAGGATCGAGCGCGTCGAATCGGAGAGGATCTCGTTGACCACCTCGGCCATGAACGACTTGCCGTACATCTTGCGCAGATGCTGGACCGGCACCTTGCCGGGACGGAAGCCGTTGATGCGCACCCGGTCCTTGGCCGCGGTCAGGCGCTCCATCATCTTGGCTTCCAGGTCCTTGGCCGGAACTGTCACCTTTATCTGGCGCTTCAGTCCGGAGTTCAGCGTTTCGGTTACCTGCATCGTCAAAAACCTTCATTCGTCTCGAATGCCGTCGCTCGCCGGGTTTCGGCGCCGTGCGGCCTGCGGCATTCCTTGCGTCGGCAGCGACGGGATTGGTGCGGGTGAAAGGACTTGAACCTTCACGACTTGCGTCACGGGAACCTAAATCCCGCGTGTCTACCAATTCCACCACACCCGCATCGGGAGCGTTCAGCCCTGGAAAGAGCGGGTTCTATACCACCGGGTTCAGATGGTTCAAAGGGGAAATGGCCGCCGAATCGGGCAAATTTTGGCCGCTCCGGCGCTCAGTAGAGCGGTTCCTCATAAAGCAGCCTCGCGCCGTCATGGAGCGACTTGATCTGCGCCGTTCCGTCCTCGGCGACGGCGACGTGGACGGTGAAGCTCCGCTCGGCGATTCCGGCCTCGATCGCCCTGCCCTCGCCCTCCGGCACATAGTAGCGCTCGATCCCGTAATCGACGTCGAGGAACGGATTGTCCGGCCGCCACGCCCTCGCCATCCGCCCCCTGATGTCGACCTCGCCTTCGGTGGACTGAGCCTCGGGCTTGTCGTCGAAGCTTGCCGCGACCGCCTCCCACGCACCTTCACCGGTCGGCTTCAGGCGGACATGGACGGTGCGGCCGCGCTCGACGCCGTCTTCCGGCGCGTTTCCTTCCAGCAGCGCGGCGTCGAGCCGCGAGATGTCGTAGCCGAGCACCACATAGTCGCCACGCAGCAGATCGCGCGGGTCGACCGGCCGCACCTCCAGCACGACCGTCGCGCCGTCGCGCAGGATCGCCGCCCGCCCGGCGATCATCGAGGCGAGGAAGCCGATCTGGAGCAGTGCGACCGCGGTCGCGGCGAAGAGGATCCTGCGCTTCATCATCAGCCTGCCTCCGCATCCCGGGTGCTCGTCAGGCGCCGCTCGACCCTGGCGATCAGGAAGGCGAGCAGCGCCAGCACGGCGCTGGCGGTGAAGAAGAACCCCGACGTGCCGAGCATACTGCCGAGCGTCGCCATGTAGAGGAAGCCGAGCTCGCCGGCGAACAGCGCATAGGCGGTGCGCCGCAGCACCGCGCTGCGCCGGCCGGCGAGCAGCAGCACGCCGACGATCGCCGCAAGCGCGACGACGGCAAGCAGCACCAGCTCCGGCTCGTCGATGCGGTCGATCTGGACGATCCCGAGCCCGGTCATGAAGAGAAGCAGCGCATGGGTCGGAAGCTGTCGCCCGAGCCCCGTCCAGCGCTCCGCCGGCTCCGGCATCGTCCAGGCGAAGGCAAAGAGGGCGATCGCCGCCGCAGAGAGCACGACCGGCGCGACGAGCGCCTGCGCGTGCATATATTGCAGCACCACGAAAAGGCAGAGTGCCGCCACCAGCAGGTGCCGCGCCGGTCGGGTCGCAGTCCAGAAGGACAGTGCCCAGAGCAGGACGAAGGCGAGCGGCAGGATGGAGAGCGTCCTGGCGTCGGGCCAGGGCGCCGTCATCGCCATCCAGACGGCGGCCAGCAGCACCGCGCCGATCGTCAGCACCGGCGAGCGCAGGAAGAGCGCGGCGACCGCCGTGCCGACGCCCCAGATGAAGATCGCCTGACGCTCGTCTCCGGAGATGTGGTACATCTGGCCGACAAGGGCGAGCGACGCCCCGAAGGAGGCCGCGGCAATCAGCCACAGCGCCTCGCCGGCTGCCGGCCGGTCCGACGATTTCAGCACCGCGCCGCCGATATAGCCGGCCGCGATGAGGACGAAGAGCCCGCCGAGGCGGGCGAGCCGCGGAATCGCGTCCCAATTGGCGGCAATGAAGATCAGCAGCGCCGCCGACATCAGGATCGCCGCCATGGTCGCGAGCACCGTTCCGAGGCTGATGCTCCCCGCCGAACGGCGTTCGGTATCGGCGGCGAGCGCCTTTGCCGTCTCCCGGTCGATCAGGCCGGCCTCGGCCCAGCGCGCCAGATCCTGCTTGACCCTCGCCGCATATCTGCCCACTTGGCAAACTCCCGAACAGATCGATGCCGCATGAACACCGGATCATGGGCGAAAATATGCCCGAACTCCCGCCACCTGCACGAATCGCACCGACTTCGGACGGCTGGTCAGACTTCGTTAATGTTGCAATGCACAAAACGCATTGCTGCTATGCAGCATCGGCACTTCAAAACCGGCAGGGGCAGGCATATCTTCAGGCCATCGAACGAAGCAACTGATTTCTCTCTCTTGGTGGCTGACATGAACCTGATCCGCAATTACCGCAACTGGCGCCGCTACCGCGAAACCGTCAACGAGCTGAGCCGCCTGTCGAACCGCGAGCTCAACGACCTCGGCATCGCCCGCGGCGACATCCCTTTCGTCGCCCGCAAGTCGGTCTGACGCAGATATAGCAAGTTTCGTCAGGGCCTTCCTCCTCCCAGCCCTGACGGATCAGATCGGCGGTTACCTCCTCCCAATCGCCGATCGCCATAACGACACCCGCCGGACCTCCTCCCCCGGCGGGTGTTGTTTTTTGGACTCCTGCCCATCGCCTCCCGCCGATGGCGAGATCTGAGCGCCGCACCGCGCAAACGAGACGGCCCCGCCCCGCTTGCAATCCCCTTCCGCACCGACTACCTCGCAGTGATGACCATGCGACCGGTCCATGTCATCGGCGGCGGACTCGCCGGCTCGGAAGCCTGCTGGCAGATCGCCGGTGCCGGCGTGCCGGTCGTGCTGCACGAGATGCGCCCGGTGCGCGGCACCGAGGCGCACAAGACGGATGGGCTCGCCGAGCTCGTCTGCTCCAATTCCTTCCGCTCCGACGATGCCGAGACCAACGCGGTCGGCTTGCTCCATGCCGAGATGCGGCTTGCCGGCTCGCTGATCATGGCCTCGGGCGACGCCCATCAGGTTCCGGCCGGCGGCGCGCTTGCGGTCGACCGCGACGGCTTCTCGCAGGCGGTGACGGCAAGGCTCGAATCGCATCCGCTGATCGAGATCCGCCGCGAGGAGGTCGACGGCCTGCCACCCGCCGATTGGGACCAGGCGATCATCGCCACCGGCCCGCTCACCGCACCCTCCCTCGCCGACGCGATCGCAGCCGAGACGGGATCGGACGCGCTCGCCTTCTTCGACGCCATCGCGCCGATCGTCCATTTCGAGACGGTCGATATGGAT
>CAYYZC010000028.1:14231-19125 GCA_964475605.1 uncultured Chelativorans sp. | reverse complement strand
GTCGCCGACGACGTCCCCTATGGCGAGCTGACTTCCTTCCCGCGCGCCGTCCAGGCGACGGAGGACGAGGTCGTCGTCTTCGCCTGGATCCTCTACGAATCGCGCGAGCAGCGCGACGCCGTCAATAAGAAGGTGTTCGAGGATCCCCGCTTGAAGATGGACATCGCGTCCATGCCCTTTGACGCCAAGCGGATGATCTATGGCGGCTTCAAGTCCTTCGTGGAGCTCTGAACGACGATCCCCTGCGACGGAAGGAGCCTGGCCTGCGCGGGCCGGGCTCCTTCATTCCGTCCCGATGCGGATGCCTCAAAGCGTTCACATTTCGGTCACGCTCATCCCTCGTTCATCAATCATTCAGCAACCATGGCTAGAAATGGCGGTGGCGACACGGCCCGAATCCTGCGGCCGAACGAGGAGACGCAACCATGATCATTAGAGGCAATGATCGCTCCGAACGCATCATAGGCACCAATTTCGACGACCTGATCTACGGCTATGCCGGCGACGATATCATCGACGGCCGCGACGGCGACGACGAGATCTGGGGCGGCGCGGATGACGACGACCTGATCGGCGGACTGGGCTACAACACGCTGATCGGCGGATCCGGCAGGGACTGGTTCATCTCCGAGACGCGCGGCGCCGGTTTCAGCCACGACGTGATCGCCGATTTCGAGTTCGGCACCGATACGATCGACGTTTCGGCCTGGGGGATTTCCGATTTCAGCCAGATCAAGCGCATCCTGACGACGGACGAGTTGGGCGACGCCACGATCGAGACCTATTTCAACGGCTACGCCAACAATCTGACGGTCAACGATGTCCGGCCCTCGCAGCTCGTATCCAGCGATTTCAAGTTCGACGAGCTGGGCGGCAAGAACGCCATCGGCACCCGCTTCGACGACATGATGTTCGGCTCGTCCGCCGACGACATACTGGAAGGCGGCAAGGGTAACGATCATCTCGACGGCGGCAAGGGCTATGACGACCTCTACGGCAATGGCGGCCAGGACAAGCTGTTCGGAGGCGGCGGCCGGGACTTCCTCTCCGGCGGGCGCGGCGCCGACCTGCTGAAGGGCGAGCGCGGCGAGGACCTGCTCAAGGGCAATGCCGGCGCCGACCTGATGTATGGCGGCA
Source organism: uncultured Chelativorans sp. (assembly GCA_964475605.1). Taxonomy (GTDB): domain Bacteria; phylum Pseudomonadota; class Alphaproteobacteria; order Rhizobiales; family Rhizobiaceae; genus CAYYZC01. The sequence goes on along the minus strand of CAYYZC010000028.1, from coordinate 17,988 downwards.
GGGGCAATGACGAGCTGCTCGGCGGCAACGGGGCCGACATATTGCGCGGCAATGCCGGCAACGACCTCATGAAGGGCGGCCGCGGCTTCGACCAGCTCTTCGGCGGGCGCGGCGACGACGTGCTCTTCGGCGGCCGCGGACCGGACGAGCTGACCGGCGGACGCGGCAACGACACGTTCGTCTTCACCAACCTCAACCAGTCGGAGGTCGGCAGCGGCTATCGCGACCTCATCCGCGACTTCCAGACCGACCGCGACAAGATCGACCTGCTCGAGATCGACGCGCGGCCCGACATGAGAGGCGACCAGGCGTTCGACTTCATCGGCCAGGACGATTTCTCCGATGCGGGTCAGGTGCGGTACTATTTCGACGGCGGCAACACGATCGTAGAGGTCAATACCAACCGCAACTATGCACCCGACATGGAGATCGCGCTCTCCGGCCGGGTCAGCCTGATCGGCGACGATTTCGTGCTGTAGGGCGGGATGATCATCCAGCTCTATCTTTCCGTCGAAGCGTGATCGGTTCCCATTTTTCGATCATGCCCTGACGGTCGCGGGTCCGGTTAACCCTTTCGCCCGAATGGACGTGCCCGCAGGAACGGCTGCGGGCATCTCCTGTTATGGTGGAGAGCAACCGACGAGGTTCCGATGAAGCGTCAGATTGCAGCGGTTGCCGCAGCCATGGCCCTGATGCCGGCTCTTTGCCTGCAAGGCGCGTCGGCCGGCGAGAGGGACGTCATGGTGGCGCAGAGGGCCGAGAGCGGCAGCGTGCGCCAGCGGCTCGAAGAGAACAGCCACCGCAATCGTCACGATCACCGGCCGCCGCGCCATGCGGCGCCGCGCAACCAGCTCGTCGATTGTCACCGGGATATCCGGACCCACTGGATCGGCGGCTCGATCGTCACCCACCGCCATGTCGGCGAGGATTGTCAGGTCCGCATCGTCAATCAGGGCACTGCGGCGCCGCCAAGCTCCCGCGATTGAATCTCGTGAATTTTCGCGTCAGGCGCAGACCGAAGGCGGCCTCGTCTCCGACAGTCCGGCATTGACCAGATAGAGGGGCTGGCTGCATCCGCGCCTGAAGGCCGCCTCGACCCGCTCGGCGACAGCCGTCCGCCTGGCGATCTCGCGCTGGCTCAGCCCGAGCTCGGCGCAAACAGCGTCGACGACATGGCGGACATGCTGTTCATCCTCGGGAGAAAGGGATTCTCCGCTGGCTATTGTCCTGACCGCCATCTCCTCGCCTCCTGCAAGCCGGCCCCCACTTCCGGCGTCCGGTTTTTTCTCGCTGTCACTCACTGTCAACAGCGATGCTATGGGGGAAGACGGCTTTTTCAAGTCACCGGCTGCAAGATGGGTAAATATTTGAAGAGCGTAACAAAGCGTGAGCGGCTCCGGTTCGGGCCGGATTGCGTCGCGCAAGCCGGCGGTTTTCATGGATCGGGCGGTGGCGTTCGGCGACGTCCGGCGTCTCTGATGGCAACGGGACCCGCGAAAGCCTATTTACCTGCCGTCCGTTGCGCGCCATTGGCTGCGTCGACGCTTCGATTATTGTCATGATCCGCTGATAGAGCGGCGGCAGATATCTGGAAGGGAGCTGATTTCATGAAGATCGCGGTTCTGGGCGGCGACGGGTTCATCGGTTGGCCGACAAGCCTCCACCTCTCGGATGCGGGCCACGACGTCCATATCCTCGACAATCTGTCGCGCAGGTGGATCGACACCGAGCTCGGCGTCCAGTCGCTGACGCCGATGGATTCGATCCAGGAGCGGACCCGCATCTGGCACCACGAGACCGGGCGGCGCATCCATTTCCACCTGATCGACCTCGCACGGGATTACGAAATCCTCAAGGGCTGGCTCGCCGAGGAGCGGCCGGACACGGTGATCCATTTCGCAGAACAGCGCGCCGCGCCCTATTCGATGAAGAGCGACCGGCACAAGAACTACACGGTCAACAACAACGTCAACGCCACCCACAACCTGCTCAACGCGCTGGTCGAGGTCGGGCTCGACGCGCATCTGATCCATCTCGGCACGATGGGCGTCTACGGCTATTCCACCGTCGGCGCGGCGATCCCGGAAGGCTACCTGCCGGTCGGCATCGACACGCTGGGCGGCGAGACGATCAGCCAGGAGATCCTCTACCCGGCCAATCCCGGCTCGATCTACCACATGACCAAATGCCTGGATCAGCTCCTGTTCCAGTTCTACGCCAAGAATGACGGGCTCAGGGTCACCGACCTGCATCAGGGCATCGTCTGGGGCACCCATACGGAGCAGACGCGGCGCAACGTCCAGCTCATCAACCGCTTCGACTATGACGGCGATTACGGCACGGTGCTCAACCGGTTCCTGATCCAGGCGGCGATCGGCTATCCGCTCACCGTCCACGGAACGGGCGGGCAGACGCGGGCCTTCATCCATATCCAGGATTCGGTGCGCTGCATCGAGCTGGCGCTGGGCAACCCGCCGGAGCGCGGCGACCGCGTCAAGATCTTCAACCAGATGACCGAGACGCACCGGGTCCGCGACCTCGCCGAGCTGGTGGCGCGGCTCACCGGCGCCGACATCGCCTACCTGCCCAACCCGCGCAAGGAGGCTGCCGAGAACGACCTCGTGGTCGAGAACGGGCAGTTCCTCGATCTCGGCCTCAATCCGACGACGCTTGCGGACGGGCTGCTCGACGAGGTGATCGAGGTGGCGCGCAAATATGCCTATCGCGTCGACCGCAGCCGCGTGCCGGCGGTCTCGGCCTGGACCAAGGACATAGCCAGGACCATCGAACGCGATCCGGAAGGCAAGCGGCTGAAGAGCGTGTCCTAGTCTGCCGGCCTTGTGCCCGTGACCTCCTCATACGCCTACGTCACCCTCGTCACCAATGCCGACTACGTCACGGGCGCGGCGGCGCTGGTCCGTTCCCTGCGCCACCATGGGGCGAGCGCCGATATCGTCGTCATGCATACAGGCGGGGTGGACGGATCGGCGCTCGAGGAACTGGTCTTACTCGGCGCCCAGCCGGTCGAGGCCGGGCTGCTGCCGACTTCCGACGCCTTCAACGCGCGCCACCAGCGCAAGACCATCCACGGCCGGAACCCTTTCACCAAGGGCCGCAAGCCGGCCTTCCACACGCCGCTCGACAATTTCGCCAAGCTGAGGCTGTGGGAGCTGGAGCAATATGAGCGGGTGGTGTTCATCGACGCCGATGCGATCGTGGTGCGCAATATCGACCGCCTGTTCGCCTATCCGGAATTCTCCGCCGCGCCCAACGTCTACGAATCGCTGAAGGATTTCCACCGGCTCAATTCCGGCCTCTTCGTCGCCCGGCCCTCGCGCCGGACTTTCGCGCGGATGATCGCCGCGCTCGATGCGCCCGATGCCTACTGGCCACGCACCGACCAGAGCTTCCTCCAGCACTTCTTCCCGCACTGGCACGGGCTTCCGGTCTTCTTCAACATGCTGCAATATGTGTGGTTCAACCTGCCCGAGCTCTGGGACTGGAAATCGGTGTCCGTCGTCCACTACCAGTACGAGAAGCCGTGGGAGGCCGATCATCCCAGGGCCGAAAGGCTGCGGCCGCTGATCGACCTCTGGCATGCCTATCGCGACGGCGCCGACATCCCCGACACAGACATGCTTTCCAACCCGGAGGAGCACTGACAGACCATGCCGAGGACCGTCGTCTCAGGGGGCGGGGGCTATGTCGGGCGCTTCATCGTCAATCATCTGATCGAGCTCGGCCATGAGGTGGCGGT
>CAYYZC010000028.1:6035-14131 GCA_964475605.1 uncultured Chelativorans sp. | reverse complement strand
ATGTCGGGCGCTTCATCGTCAATCATCTGATCGAGCTCGGCCATGAGGTGGCGGTACTGGGGCGTTCCCGCCCGCCGGCCGAATCGTTCATCGCGCCGGTCGACTTCCACCCGTTGGAGCTTGGAGAAACGCCGCCCGACGGCACGGCCTTCGCCGGCGCCGATCATTTCATCCATGCGGCCTTCGATCATTTGGCGGGGCGCTATCGCGGCGGCGAGGGTGACGATCCGGCCGGCTTCCGCCGCCGCAATATCGACGGCTCCAACGCGCTTTTCGACAGGGCGCGGGAGGCTGGTGTCGCGCGCGCCCTGTTCCTCTCCAGCCGCGCCGTCTACGGCACCCAGCCGCCCGGCGCACCGCTGACCGAGGAGACGAAGCCGCATCCCGACACGCTCTATGGCGAGGCCAAACTGGCCGTTGAGCGGCATCTGGCGGCGCTCGACGCGCCCTCCTTTGCGACGGCGAGCCTGCGGGTGACCGGCGTCTACGGCCCGGCCGGTCCGCATCGCGACGACAAATGGACGCCGCTGATTCGCGACTGGCTCGCCGGCGGGACGATCCCGCCGCGCGCCGGCTCGGAAGTGCACGGCGCCGATGTCGCGCGCGCGGTGGAGATCCTGCTCGAGGCGGCGATCGGCGGCCACGTCTTCAATGTCTCGGATGTCGTCGTCGACCATGGCGACGTGCTGGCGGTCGCCCAGCAGGCCACCGGCTGTCCGCATCCGCTGCCTGCCTGCGCCGACGAGACGCGCCTCAACGTCATGGATACGGGGAAGCTGCGCGCGCTCGGCTGGGCGCCCGGCGGCCGCCCGCTGTTTCGCAAGACGGTGCGCGACCTGGTCGAGCGGATCGTCGCGCGGGCGTGAGTTCCTGCTTCAGAAAATGAATCATCGGCCTTGGATACTGATTCACCCGGCGCGTGCAACCCATTGATCCGATAGGTCAATCCTCGATCGGATCGGGCGCCATCTGCAGATGGAGCTGATCGCCCTCGTAAGGGTGCGCCTCGCAGACCGCTTCATCGAGCTCGACACCGAGGCCGGGCTCGCCCGGGGGGACGACGCGGCCGTCCTGCCATTCGATCTTCTTCTTCAGCAGCTTCGCGTGGAAGCCGCCCCAATCCTTCAGCGATTCCAGGATGAGGAAATTGGGCAGCGTCACCGCGAGCTGGATGTTGGCCGCGCCGACGATCGGCCCGCAATAGCAATGCGGCGCGATCTGGATGTGATAGGCTTCGGCCATTGCCGCGATCTTCTTGGTCTCGAGGATTCCGCCCGAGCGGCCGAGATCGGGCTGCAGGATCGCGGCAGCGCGGTTCTCGATCACCCTGGCGAATTCCCATTTCGTCGTCAGGCGCTCTCCCGTCGCGATCGGCACCGAGGTCGCGCGCGCAACTTGCGCCATCACCTCCGGCATATCCGGCGGCACCGGCTCCTCGAACCAGAGCGGATCATGGGGCTCGATGGCGCGCGCCATGCGGATCGCGCCGGCGGCCGTGAATTGGCCGTGCGTGCCGAACAATATGTCGGCCCGGCTTCCCACCGCCTCGCGGATCGCCTTCATCATGGCGGCCGAGCGCTCGATGTCGGCGAGGCGCGGCTGGTGCCCGTCGAACGCCGTATAGGGTCCGGCCGGATCGAGCTTGACGGCATTGAAGCCCTGGCGGACATATACGGCCGCGCATTCGGCCGCCATTTCCGGATCGTTGTAGACATTGCGGCCGACCGCATCCTCCGAATGCACGCTGCCTTCATGCGGATAGAGATAGGTGTAGCTGCGCAGCGTCTCGTGGACGCGGCCGCCGAGCAGCATGTGGACCGGCTTGCCGGCCTCCTTGCCGATGATGTCCCAGCAGGCCATTTCGAGCGCCGAGACGCAGCCCATCATCGAGATGTCGGGCCGCTGCGAGAAACCGGAGGAATAGGCGCGGCGGAAGAAGCTTTCGATATCGTGCGGGTCGCGCCCGAGCAGATAGCGCCCGGCGCAGTCCTCGATCATCCTGGCGGTGAGATGCGGGCCGAAGGTGGCGCTATAGGCCTCGCCGTAGCCGGCGACACCGCCGTCCGTCGTCAGCCGGACGAAGATGAAGTACTTGCCGCCGATCCCCGGCGGCGGGTTGCCGACGACCCAGGTCCTGATGTCGGTGATCTTCATGGCCTCTCCGCGGTTCCCGGATCAGGGGAACTCGATCACGTTGCGCAGCGCCCCGCCTGCATTGACCTCGGCGATCGCCTCGTTGATCCGCTCCAGGGGATAGCGGTTCGACACCAGCTCGTCGAGGCGGAGGCGCCCGGACCGGTAGTGGTCGATGAGCAGCGGGATGTCGCGTGAGATGACAGCCTCGCCCATCTTCGAGCCGAGGATGCGCTGGTTCCACGCGGCCATCGTGCCGGGATCGTAGCTCGCCTTCACGCCGGAAGGCGGCATGCCGACGATGACCACCGCGCCGTTCCTGGTCAGGTAGGAGAACGCGCTCTCGAAAGCAGCGATCGCGCCGACGGTGACGAAGACGTAGTCGACGCCGTGCGCGGCCGTCAGCTCCATGATGCCGGCGGCGACGTCGGCGGTCGCGGGATTGAAGCCGTGCGTCGCCCCGAAGCGCGTCGCCGCCGCGAGCTTGTCGTCGCTGAGGTCGATGGCGACGACCAGCGGCGCCCCCGACAGCGCTGCCGCCTGGATGCTGTTGAGGCCGACGCCGCCGCAGCCGACGACCGCCACGCTCTCGCCGGGTCGCAGCCTTGCCGTGTTGGTCACCGCGCCGAAGCCGGTGATCACCCCGCAGGCGAGAAGCGAGGCGGGCGCGAATGCGATGTCGTCGGGCAGCCGCACGAGCTGGCTCTCATGGACGACGATCTTCTCGGCAAACGCGCCGGTGCGCATCGACTGGACGCACGGGCCGCCGTCCGGCATGCGCAGCGGGCCGCCGCGGTCGAGCGGGAAAACCTCCTCGCACATGACCAGGCTGCCGCGCCCGCAATAGTGGCAGGCGCCGCAGGACCGGATCAGCGTCGCCACCACATGGTCGCCCGGCGCCAGGGACCTGACGCCCGGGCCGACCCGCGAGACGATGCCCGCCGCCTCATGGCCGTAGACGGCCGGCAGGTCGCCGCCCCAGGCGCCTTCGGCATAGAAGATGTCCGAATGGCAGATGGCGCAGGCCTTCACGTCGACCATGACCTCGCCGGGACCAGGGTCGGCGATCTCGATCTCCTCGATCGTCAGAGGCGCTCCGAACTTCCTGCAGATGGCAGCGTTGATGCGCGTCACTCGAACCTCCGGCACTGACAGGCGGTCAAGCTATGATACCGTGGGGCGTCCGCGCCAGAGAAAGCGACGCGCGGCGTCGTGTGAGCGCAAACGAGGGGCCCGCGGGGCGGCGGCCGGCTCGATCAACAGGGGGAAGTGCATGAACCGCAGCGACGTCAATCCGGTCGGCGAGCTCACCTTGCGCACGCTGGCGATGCCAGCGGACGCAAATGCGGCCGGCGACATATTCGGCGGCTGGGTGATGGCGCAGATGGATCTCGCCTGCGGCATCCGCGCCGCCGAACGGGCACGCGGCCGGGTGGTGACCGCGGCGGTGAAGGAGATGTCCTTCGCCAAGCCGATGAAGGTCGGCGACACGCTCTGCATCTATATCGACATCACCAAGGTGGGACGGACCTCGATGACGCTACGGGTCGAGGCTTGGGCGCAGCGGTATCTTTCCGAGCTGATGGAGCGCGTCACCTATGCCGACATCGTCATGGTCGCGCTCGACGGCGATGGAAACCCGACGCCGGTGCCGCCGGAGCGGTAAGGGCCGAATTTCAGCGCCCACTCAGCTTTGCGAATCATACCGCGTCCGTGCCGCGTCGATCCTTGCCTGGTTGGCGCGGGCCCAGGCGCCGAGCGCGCGCACCGGCTCCAGCAGCTCGCGGCCGAGATCGGTCAGCTCGTAGTCGACGCGCGGCGGGATCGTCGCATGGACGGTGCGGCTGACGAGGCCGTCGCGCTCCAGGCCGCGCAGCGTCGTGGTCAGCATCTTCTGCGAGATGGAGCCGATCATGCGGCGCAACTCGTTGAACCTCAGCGGACCGCCGCCGAGAAGCTCGACCACGAGGACCGACCATTTGTCGCCGATCCGCGCCAGCACCTCGCCGACGGCGCGACAGCCATCGGTGTCCTGTGGGTGACTGAGTGTCAACAAGGTGCCTCCTTGTCTCGCCGGTCGGCGGCCCTCTATATAGCGCGGTATCCTTTAGATACCAAGTCTACGAAAGGAAGTGACTGATGGCCAAGCCCAAGATTGGCGTGATTGTCGGGTCGACGAGGCCCGGACGTTTCAGCGACAAGCCGGCAGAGTGGATCGCGGAGCGCGCCAGGGCGCGCGGCGACCTCGATGTCGAGATCCTCGACCTGCGTGATTATCCGATGCCGTTCTTCGACGAGGAGATCTCGCCCGCCTACGCACCGTCCAAAGACGAGACGGCGCAGCGCTGGCAGAAGAAGATCGACGAGCTCGACGGCTTCATTTTCATCGCGGCCGAGTACAATCGCGGGCCGACGGCCGTGCTCAAGAATGCGATGGACTACGCCTACAATGGTTGGAACCGCAAGGTGGCGGCATTCGTCGGCTATGGCGGCGTTGGCGGCGCACGCGCCGTCGAGCAGCTCCGGCTGAACGCGGTCGAGCTGCAGATGACCCCGATCCGCGCAGGCGTCCACATTCTCTGGCCGGACTATGCGGCCGTCAAGGAAGGCAAGCAGCTCTCCGAGCTCGCCCATCTCAACCAGGGCGCAGACGACATGCTCGACCAGTTCGTCTGGTGGGTGAATGCACTCAAGGCTGCCCGCCAGCAGGACGAGAAGGCGGCGAAAGCGGCCTGACCTGGGGCATTCTGCGGCGAGGTGGAATCACCTCGCGGGATATAAATGCGGCTAAATCAATCAGATAGGCCAATGCGTGACGGCGGCGCTGCAGGGCGCCGTCACTTCTCCTTGGGCTTGCCCCTCGCCAGCACCTTGTCGATGCGCCTGCCGTCCATGTCGACGACCTCGAAGCGCCAGCCCAGCGCGTCGACGCATTCCCCCTCCTTCGGCAGGCGTTCGAGATGGGAGAGCAGGAAGCCCGCCACCGTGTCGTAGCGGCGCTTGCCGGGCAGGCGGATCTTCAGCATCTCGGCCATCTCGTCGGCCGGCATGGAGCCGGCGAGCAGCCATGAGCCGTCCTCGCGCTGGATGGCGAGCGGCTCGCCGCCCTCGGTGTCGACGCGGAACACGCCGGTGATCGATTCGAGGATGTCGGCAGGCGTCACCAGCCCTTCGAAATTGCCGTACTCGTCATGGACGAGGGCGACCGGCACCTCCGATTCGCGCAGCATCGCCAGCACGTCGAGCGCATCGGCATTGTCGTAGACGATGGGTGCGGGGCGCACATGCTCGCGCACCGCCAGCTTGTTGCCGGACAGGACAGTGGAGAGCAGGTCGCGGGTGCGGATGACGCCGACCGTCTCGTCGATGCTGCCGTCGGCGGCGGGGAGATGCGAATGCTGCGCATTGGCCAGCGCCTTGCGGATCGCCTCCTCGTCGGTCTTGAGGTTGATCCAGTCGACCTCCGGGCGCGGCGTCATGATGGCGCGCACGCTGCGATCGCCGAGGCGCATGACGCCGGCGATCATCCTGCGCTCCTCCGATTCGATCGTGCCGTGGCTCTCGGCCTCGGCGATCAGCGCGACGATCTCCTCGTCCGTCACCTTGGTTCCGCCCTCGCCGCCCTGTCCGAGTAGCCGCAGCACGGTGCGGCCCGATATGTCGAGCAGCCAGACGAGCGGTGCGGCGAGCCTCGAAAGCAGCAGCATCGACGGTGCAACGCGCACCGCCAGGCCCTCCGGATTGCGCAGGGCGAGCTGCTTCGGAACCAGCTCGCCGACGATGAGCGAGACATAGGTGATCAGCGCGACCACGATGCCGACGCCGAGCGGCCCGGCAATGGTTTGCGGCAGGCCGGCATCGAGCAGCGTGCCGCTCAGCCGCTGGCCCAGCGTCGCGCCGGAGATCGCGCCCGACAGGATGCCGACCAGGGTGATGCCGATCTGCACGGTTGAGAGGAAGCGGCCGGGGTTTTCGGCGAGCTGGCGCGCCGGCCGTGCGCCCTTGACGCCTCTGTCCGCCATCGCGGCGAGGCGGGCGGGGCGCGCCGAGACCACGGCCAGTTCCGACATTGCGAGCAGGCCGTTGAGGCAGATCAGCGCGAAGACGACGATGATTTCGACATAGAGCATGAAAGGGTCCCGGGCGGCAGGCGGGCACTATGCCCGACCGACGGCCCCCAAGCTACCGGCAGGCGACGTAGCCGTTGCGGCGATGCTTGATGTCGAAATGGAAATGATCGGCATGATCCGCATTGTAGCCCGGACCTAGCACGGTCGTGAAGTAGCTGCAGCCGCCTTCGCGCACCGATCGCAGCAGGCCTTTCTCCCGGAAGGCGAACCAGCCCGGCTTGCGCACGTCGATATCCTTGCCGTTCTCCAGCTCGATGCGCATGACGTCGAGCGCATTGCCCTTGGAATGCTCGGACGCCACGCCGCCCGAGCCGCGGATGTTGCGGCAGGAATAGGACGAGCCCTGATGGATCGTCTTGACGCCGGAGAAATAGCGCCACCGCGCCGAGGAGGCGAGCTCGTTCCTGGTCCAGGAGGCGAAGGCGGCCGCCATCTGGCAGGTCAGCGTCGCCGCCGGCTTCATCTCGATATTGCCGGAAAGCGCCATCACCTTGACCGGGTAGTCGATGCGGCAGGCGCCGCCGTCGTTGATCGGCGCCAGGTCGCTATAGGTGACGCCGAGCCGGCGCAGCTCCTTGCGGCAGCCGACCTCGTCGGCCGGCATGACCGAGCGCGGCTCTGCATGCGGGAAGACGCGCGGATAGCCGGCCAGATACGGGTCCGATGGCACCAGCGTCTGCAGGCCGCGCGCCGGGATCGCATCCGTGCGGGCGCCGACATCGACGCTTGGTTCCGGCGACATGACGCTGCTGACGGAGCAGGAGGAGAAGGCGAGCAGGCCGGCGGCGAGCGCGGCGAGCACGCCGGCATGGCGGCGCGCCGGCAAGGCTGCCCGTTTACGCGATACGATGGGCATTTTGCGTTGTTTCCCGGTCCCTTCGCGGCAAATCTAGCGGCGAAGGGTAAAGGAAATCTCAGCGCATCGATTCAGGACCGCCGCACTACCTGCAATAGGTACCGCCGCGCCGGCGCTGCGCCAGGTCGAAGTGGAAATGATCGGCGTGGTCGGCGTCGGTGCCCGGTCCGAGCACCGTCTTGAACGGCCCGCAGGCGGCCTGGCGCAGCGCTCTCATCAGCCCGGCGCGCCGCGGCAGGCTGCGGGGATAGGACTTGACCGGGATCATCGTGCCGTCGGCCAGCTCGATCGCGCCCCAGTCCAGCGCGTTGGCGAAGGCGTGCTCCGACAGCTTGCCGCCCTCGGCGCGGTCGCGGCAGACATAGGCGGAGACCTGGTGCACCGCTTCCAGCTCGCTGTCGAAATGCTTGCGGGTGAGCGGCAGCGCCTCGTCGCGGACGAAGCGGGCGCTCGCCTCCGCCATGGCGCAGGTCAGGATCGCCGGCGGCTCGAGCGCGACGTCCTCGCCGAAGGAGGCCAGCGTGAGCGGATGGTCGGCCCGGCAGCCGGACGGATCGTGCAGCGGCTCGTGGTCCTCGAATTCGGCGCCGAGCGCTTCGAGCCGGGCGCGGCATTGCCGCTCCTCGTCCGGCATGGTTCCGGCGGCGGCGGCTTCGGCCAGCTCTTCCGGGATCGGCGGTCCCTGGACCGGCGCCGCCGGAGTCGCTTCCGTCATGTGCGGCCGTGGAAAGGGCAGGGGCGGGGTAGTCTCGTCCATCGCCTCGGGCTCGGTCCCGTCCATTGCCTCCGGCTCAGTCTCATCGATCGCCTCCGGCTCAGCCTCGTCGATCGCCTCCGGCTCGGTCTCATCGATCGCCTCCGGCTCAGTCGCCGGGGCGGGTGAGGGGCTTTGCGGCGGCGGCTCCATCTTCTGCGGCAGGTCCGGCGTCTGGGCGATCGCCGGCAGGCAAGCGAGGGCGACGGCTGCGAGGATCGCG
>CAYYZC010000028.1:0-5935 GCA_964475605.1 uncultured Chelativorans sp. | reverse complement strand
CGGCGTCTGGGCGATCGCCGGCAGGCAAGCGAGGGCGACGGCTGCGAGGATCGCGGCAACGGCCTTGAACGCAATCATCGGGCCAGCATCGGCCGTATTCTTGTCCGCGCGGCGACGGCAGGCATCAAATTGCGTTACCGCCGATCACAGCCGAGCACCTCCAGACCCTCTTCCAGCCAGTCGCCCAGCATCGGGAAGCCGAGCAGGTATCTGGCAGTGCGGCGGCGGTCGCGCAGCTTCGCCTCGGCGACGGCCTCGGCCCATTCCGCGGCCTCGTAGTCGCCGCGCCCGACCCACATCAGCGCCACCAGCGCTGCCGCCTCGTCGATGTTGAGGTCGTCGATGAGCGCGCGCAGCTCCTGCCCGGTGAGGTTCTCCTCCTCCTCTTCGGCAAGCCCGTCATGCTGGTGCAGGTCGGTCGCCCGCTCGTCGAGCTCGATCTCGTGCTCATGGCCGGCCTCGTAGTCGTCGGGCAGGTCCGCGCTGATGGCGCGCGCCTTGAGGATGAACAGCCGCACCGTCGCGGGGTCCATGGCGAGGTCCCACTCCCTGTCAGCTTCGATCGCCATCCTTGCTTGTCCTTTCGTGGCGATAATAGCCGAAGCGGAGAAAATTTCACCGCCCCGTACGTCCGGCAACGTCACCCAGTTTTGAGATGAAACTTGCCGGCAAATCGCTATATTGGAGCCGAGAGCGATCCAAACGGTCCGCCGACCTGGCGTCCGGGCCGTTTTGTTTTTGTCCGGCGCAGGCTTCGGCCGGTCGGAAGCCACAGGAGAGGTTTGCTGGAATGAACAAGGTGCCGATGACCATTTCGGGTTACGAGCGGCTCAAGGAAGAGCTCCGCTGGCGCCAGCAGGAGGAGCGGCCGCGCATCATCGAGGCGATCTCGGAGGCGCGTGCGCATGGCGACCTGTCCGAGAATGCCGAGTACCACGCGGCCAAGGAATCGCAGAGCCACAACGAGGGCCGCGTCAACGAGCTCGAAGACCTGATCGCACGGGCCGAGGTGATCGACGTGACCAAGCTCTCCGGCGAAACGGTCAAGTTCGGCGCCACCGTCGTCCTCGTCGACGAGGACACGGAGGAGGAGAAGACCTATCAGATCGTCGGCGATCAGGAGGCCGACGTGAAGTCCGGCCGCATCTCGATCTCCTCGCCGATCGCCCGTGCGCTGATCGGCAAGGTGGTCGGCGACGAGGTCGAGGTCAACGCGCCGGGCGGCGCGCGCGGCTACGAGATCGTCGAGCTGCGCTGGCAGTAGCGTCGACCCCCCTTATTTCCCCAACAGGCGCGACAGCATCGAGCGGCGGGAGAGGCGTCTCCTCTCCCCCACGCGCTGCGGGTCGAACACGCTGCGGCCCGACCCGGTGTGATGCGCCACGCCCGGAAGCTGGAAGGCGACCGCGTAGCCGCGCTGCTTCATCGCGGCGCTCAGCGCCCGCTCGTTCGGATAGAGGGCGAACGGCCCGTGCTCTTCCCACAGGGCCTTGCGCACCAGCGTCGGGTTGAAGGTGTAGCCGTACCAGTCGCGATGGGCGCTGCCCATGTCGGCATAGTCGCCGCCCTCCCAACGGAAGCGCTTCGCGCGCAGGCGGTGGCTCAGCTTCAGTCCGGCGAGATGACGGAAACAGACGGCGGCGATGTCGGCCCTCTCGCCGAGCAGCCGCATCGCCGGGCCGGCCAGGGCCGGGCCGCTGAAATGCCAGTCGTCCTCCAGATGCAGGATGAACGGCGTGTCGACGGCCGCATAGCCGCGGTCGATCGAGCCGTGCTGGCCGAGCCGCGGATCGTTCAGCATCACCTCGATCTCGGGAAATGCGTCCGTGATCCTGCGCGCGAAGCCGGCATCGGCCGAATCCTCCATCACGATCAGCCGCCGCGGCTCATGATGGTCGAGGAAGCTCGCCAGCGTCGGCTGAAGCAGGTCCCAGCGCCCGCAACTGGTCAGCACCACGGTCACTTCGGGGGGGATCGTCGTCTTCATGGCGAAGGGACCTTCGCCGCGAAGCCGAGCCGGCCAAGGACACCGGCCATCTGCGCCTGCGTCGGGCCCCGGTCGCGGATGGAGCGCCAGCGCTCCAGCTTCAGCCGCTGCTTTTCCGGCAAGGGAAGGCGCATGAGCAGGTCGAGGCCGCGCGGCGCCATTTCCTTGAGCTCGTCCGCCGTCAGCAGGCGGCGGTCGCGCTCGAAACGCTCCTGCTTGCGGCGGAACCGCTCATTGCCGGCTTCGTCCAGCGCGCGATTGGCGAAGCCGCCCCCGCGCTTCAGGTATTTCAGGTGCCAGTAAGTGGTGTCACCGAAGACGCGGCGGCCGCGATGGCGGAAATCCTCGAAGCGGCGATCATGGATGAAGACGGTCCCGGGCGTCACCTCGAACAGGAAATGGTCGCCGGCGCCGACCAGCGGCTCGGCCGCCGGCACGCCGTAATGCGTCGCATCCCGCCAGGCGAGATTGATGCCGGAAAAGCACAGCGTGTCGTCCAGGCGGCAGTCTTTCCGGCGGATCGCGGCGCAGAGCGCGGCGAAGCGGCCGTCCATCGCCAGATGGTCGTCGTCGAGCTTCATGGCGACGCTGAAGCGCGTCCGCGACAGGGCGAAGTTCGACATGTTGACGAAGCTCGCCGGCGAATCCGGCGCCTCGCCGGCATGGCCGTCGCTGCCCGGCGGGTGGACCCGGTCCGCATAGTCGAAGATGCGGATCTTCTCGCGGCCGAACTCGGCCTGCAGCTCCTGGAGGATGTCGAGCGAGCGGTCGGTGCAGCGGTTGAGCACCGCCACCACCTCGTCGAGCGCGCCGACATGGCTGCGGATCGTCGCGTCGAGGAAATCCTCGCCGTTCCGGATGCGCATGAACGCGCTGATCCCGCGCCGGCGTTTCTCTGGCGCCAGATGATCGGGGCGGAACACGTAACCGGAGACCCTGTCCTCGATCATGGGGCTCACTCGTCGACCGCGACCAGACCCTCGTCCTTGACCTGCCTGATGGTCAGCGCGGTGCGCACGGTGTCGACATTGGGGGTGGAGGTCAGCTCCTCGATGACGAAGGTCTGGAAGCTGGCCAGGTCGCTCGCCACGCAATGCAGCATGAAGTCCGATTCGCCGGAGACCATCCAGGCGCGGCGCACGATCGGCCAGTCCTGCGTGCGCTTGGCGAAGGCCTTCAGCTCGGCCTCCGCCTGGTGGTGCAGGCCGATCAGGCAGAAGGCGACGACGTTGAAGCCGAGGTCGCGCGCATTGAGCAGCGCGCGATAGCCGCGGATGATGCCGCTCTCCTCCAGCCGCTTGACGCGGCGCAGGCAGGGCGGGGCGGAGATGCCGACGCGGCGCGACAGCTCGATATTGGTGATGCGGCCATTGTCCTGCAACTCGCGCAAGATCTTCCAGTCGATGGCGTCGAGGTCGGCCTTGAGCGGCATGGATGCGGCTTCCGGTTGTCGCAGAGGGTCGTGTCGGGTCTAGCCGATTATCGCCCCGTGCCAAAGCTTTTTGGGATCGGGGCCGGATTTGGAACGCGCAACCGCAGCTTTCGGTGGGCGGAACAATTCGTCGCCTTGCAGCGACAGCCTGTCGCCACCTAAATAGGAGCTTACGCAAGCGAGGCCGCGAACGGTCCGGAAAGGCATGACATGACGGCGAGACATGTGCCTGTTCTCATCATCGGATCCGGGCCGGCGGGCTATACGGCGGCGATCTATGCCGCGCGCGCTATGCTCGAGCCGGTCCTGATCACGGGGATGGAGCAGGGCGGCCAGCTCACCATCACCACCGATGTCGAGAACTATCCCGGCTTCGCCGATCCGATCCAGGGTCCCTGGCTGATGGAGCAGATGCTGAAGCAGGCCGAGCATGTCGGGGCCGAGATCATCGTCGACCTCGTCACCGAGGTCGACCTGATGGCGCGGCCGTTCCGCGCCCGCACCGATTCGGGCGCCGAATACACGGCCGACGCGCTGATCGTCGCCACCGGCGCGAAGGCGAAATGGCTGGGCCTGCCCGGCGAGCAGAAGTTCATGGGCTTCGGCGTCTCGGCCTGTGCGACCTGCGACGGCTTCTTCTACCGCAACAAGGATGTCGTCGTCGTCGGCGGCGGCAACACAGCGGTCGAGGAGGCGCTCTATCTCAGCAATATCGCGCGCAGCGTCACCGTGGTGCACAGGCGCGACGCGTTCCGGGCCGAGCGCATCCTGCAGGAGCGCCTGTTCAGGAAAGAGAACGTCAAGGTCGTCTGGGACCATGTCGTCGACGATATCCTCGGCGTCACCCAGAAGCCGCCGCTACCGCCATCCGTCACCGGCGTGCGTCTCAAGAACGCCAAGACGGGCGCGGAGACGGAGATGCCGATCGACGGCGTCTTCGTCGCCATCGGCCATGCGCCGGCGGTCGAGCTCTTCGCCGGCAAGCTGCGCCAGAAGCCCAACGGCTATCTGTGGACGGCGCCGGATTCGACCGCGACCGATATTCCGGGCGTCTTCGCCGCCGGCGACGTCACCGACGATGTCTACCGCCAGGCGGTGACGGCGGCGGGGCTCGGCTGCATGGCGGCACTCGAAGCCGAACGCTATCTCGCCGAACTCGGTGCGCACCGCGAAGCGGCCGAATAGGGAAAGACCGGAAAAAACAGAGCAGTCGCGGACGCGAGGGGCGTCATGGCACTCGATTGGGACAAGCTGAGGATTTTTCACGCCGCCGCCGAGGCAGGCTCCTTCACGCATGCGGCCGAGACGCTGCGCCTGTCGCAGTCGGCGATCTCGCGGCAGGTGAGCGCGCTGGAGCAGGAGGTCGGCGCGCCGCTCTTCAACCGCCATGCGCGCGGGCTGGTGCTGACGGAGCAGGGCGAGATGCTCTACCGCACCGCGCACGAAGTGCTGATGAAGCTTGAGAGCGTCAGGTTGCGGCTGTCGGAGACCAAGGACCGCCCCTCCGGGCCGCTGCGCGTGACGACCACGGTCGGCCTCGGATCGGGCTGGCTGACGGAGCGGGTGCAGGAATTCCTCGACCTCTATCCCGAGATTCAGCTCCAGCTCCTGCTCGCCAACGAGGAGCTGGATCTGACCATGCGCCAGGCCGACTGCGCCATCCGCCTGCGCCAGCCGCAGCAGCCGGACCTCATCCAGCGCAAGATGTTCACGGTCCATTTCCACCTCTACGCCTCGCCCTCCTATGTCGGCAAGCATGGCAAGCCGCAGTCGATCGCCGATCTCGACCGCCACCGCATCGTCACCTTCGGCGAGCCCGTCCCGAGCCAGCTCGCCGAGATGAACTGGCTGGAGAAGGCCGGCCGGCCGGAAGGCTCGAAACGGGTCGCGACGCTGCAGATCAACAATATCCTGTCGATCAAGCGGGCGGTGACCCGCGGCGCCGGCATCGCGATGCTGCCGGACTACATGGTCGAGAAGGATTCCGGGCTGGTGCAGTTGCTGCCGGAAACGGAGGTGCCGTCCTTCGACACCTATTTCTGCTATCCCGACACGATGAAGAACCAGGTCAAGCTGCACGTCTTCCGCGATTTCCTGATCGCCAAGGCGCGAAGCTGGTCCTACTGAACTGCCTTCCGAGGCGCCGGAACGCCTATTTTTTCAGCCATGCTTTATACGCATAGGTGCAATGCAAAATGGGCTGCTTGCCAAATGGGCTGCCAGAGCCCATATCGTAATCACTCCGGGGCGCATTCCTCCTCCCATTGGCGCCCCCGAGTGTTCCCCTCTGGAGGTTTTGCCTAACGGCACTTCCAACGACTAGCCGGATCTTCGTGATCCGGCTTTTTTTTCGCCTGCCAGCAGGCCACCCCTACGCCGTTCGTCATCAGGGCGGAGCGGTACCCGCGACCACACACCTTCGTCAGTCCAGGACAAACCAGCAGGCCACCCCTTACGCCTGTCGTCATCAACTCTGTTGTTGGATTGCGTCTCTAATTCTTGCGTTGAGCGTGACG
>CAYYZC010000027.1:13473-19229 GCA_964475605.1 uncultured Chelativorans sp. | reverse complement strand
GATCCGCCGCGCGATCCTGAAAGCGATCGCCATCCCCGGCTACCAGGTTCCCTTCGCCAGCCGCGAGATGCCGATGCCTTACGGCTGGGGCACCGGCGGTGTCCAGGTGACGGCTTCGATCCTCGGCCCCGACGACGTTCTCAAGGTGATCGACCAGGGTGCCGACGACACCACCAACGCCGTTTCCATCCGCTCGTTCTTCGCCAGGGTCGCCGATGTCGCGGTCACCACGAAGACCGCCGAGGCGACCATCATCCAGACCCGGCACAGGGTTCCCGAGACGAAGCTGAAGGAAGGGCAGATCCTGGTCTACCAGGTTCCCATCCCCGAGCCGCTGCGCTTCCTGGAGCCGCGCGAGACGGAGACCCGCAAGATGCATGCGCTCGAGGAATACGGGCTCATGCATGTCAAGCTCTATGAGGACATCGCCCGCCACGGCCATATCGCCACCACCTACGCCTATCCGGTGAAGGTGGAGGGCCGCTACGTGATGGACCCTTCGCCGACGCCCAAATTCGACAATCCGAAGATGCATATGTCGGAGGCGCTGCAGCTTTTCGGCGCGGGACGGGAGAAGCGCATCTACGCTGTGCCGCCGCACACCGAAGTGGTCAGCCTCGACTTCGAGGACCATCCTTTCCGGATCCAGCGCTTTTCCGAGCCATGCGCGATCTGCGGCGCGCGGGACGTCTATCTCGACGAGGTGATCCTGGATGACCGCGGCGGGCGCATGTTCGTCTGCTCCGACACCGATCATTGCGAAGAACGGCAGGCCCGGGGCCATGGACCCCACCATCGCGAGGCGGCCGAATGAGCACCCTTCAGGACAACGACCTGCCGCTGCTTTCGGTCAGCGGCGTCACCAGGAGATATGGCGAGAGGATCGGCTGCCGCGACGTGTCGTTCGACGTCTGGCCCGGCGAGGTGCTCGCCGTCGTGGGAGAATCCGGCTCGGGCAAGACGACGCTGCTCAACTGCGTCTCGACGCGGCTGGAACCCTCCGCGGGTTCGATCCGCTACCGGATGCGCGATGGCGAAATGCGCGATCTCTATGAGCTGGGCGAGGCCGAGCGCCGCTTCCTGATGCGCACCGACTGGGGCTTCGTCCATCAGAACCCCGCCGACGGGCTGCGCATGTCGGTCTCGGCCGGCGCCAATGTCGGCGAGCGGCTGATGGCGGTCGGCGAGCGCCACTACGGCCGTATCCGCGACACGGCGGTCTCATGGCTCGGACGCGTCGAGATCGCCGCGGACCGCATCGACGACCAGCCGCGCGACTTTTCCGGCGGCATGCGCCAGCGCCTCCAGATCGCACGCAACCTCGTCACCGCGCCGCGCCTCGTCTTCATGGACGAGCCGACCGGGGGGCTCGACGTTTCGGTGCAGGCGAGGCTTCTCGACCTGCTGCGCGGCCTCGTTTCCGACCTCGACCTTGCCGCGATCGTCGTCACCCACGATCTCGCCGTGGCGCGGCTGCTGTCGCAGCGCATGATGGTGATGAAGGACGGGCGCGTGGTCGAAACCGGGTTGACCGACAGGGTGCTCGACGATCCGCAGGAGACCTACACCCAGCTTCTCGTCTCCTCCATCCTGCAGGCCAGGTGACAGGCATGAACGCTCTTCTCTCCGTTTCGGGCCTCGCCAAGACGTTCACCATGCATCTGCAGGGCGGGCTGCAGCTCCCGGTCCTTTCAGGTGTCGGATTCGAGGTGCATGCCGGAGAATGCGTCGTGCTGGGCGGACCTTCCGGAGCAGGCAAGAGCTCGATCCTGAAGATGGTCTACGGCAACTACGCGGCAAGCGCCGGCAGCGCCGTCTACGCCGCGAGGAACCTCGCCGTCGACATCGCCTCGGCCGACCCTCGTGCCGTCATGACGCTGCGGCGCGAGGTCGTGGGATATGTCAGCCAGTTCCTCAGCGTGGTCCCGCGGGTCGCGGCGCTCGATGTCGTGGCCGAGCCGCTGACGGTCCGCGGCTGCGAGGCGGATGCAGCGAGGGAGGCGGCTGCCGGCCTGCTTGCCAGGCTCAACCTGCCTGAGCGCCTGTGGAGCCTGCCGCCCGCCACCTTCTCCGGCGGCGAGCAGCAGCGCGTGAACATCGCGCGCGGCTTCGTCACCGACCATCCCGTCCTGCTGCTCGACGAACCCACGGCATCGCTCGACGCCGTGAACCGGGCGGTGGTCATCGACATGATCGCCGAGAAGAAGATGGCCGGCGTCGGCCTGCTCGGCATCTTCCACGACGCGGAGGTGCGCGAGGCGGTCGCCGACCGCATCGTCGACGTCACCGGCTTTGCTCCGCACCGACCGGATTGACAGGTCCTGCCCCTCGGTTCCGCGGTCCCCTCTGTGGACTGTTACAGAACCGACATGAACCCGACATCGGCCCTTCATGCGGCTCCGGTAGTCGAACTCCTGACAAGGAAAAGAACCGTCATCCGTCAGGGAGTGCAGGCATGCTTGAGGTCCGGAACGTGACCCGCCGCTTCGGCAAGAAGGTGGCCGTGAGCCGCGTCAGCATCGACATCGCCGAAGGTCAGATGGTCGGCGTCATCGGCCGTTCGGGCGCGGGCAAGTCGACGCTGCTTCGCATGATCAACCGCCTGACCGATCCGAGCGAGGGCAGGATCTTCTTCGGCGGGGTGGAGGTGTCGGCCCTGCGCGGTGCGGCGCTCCGCAACTGGCAGCGCGACTGCGCGATGATCTTCCAGCAGTTCAACCTGGTGCCGCGTCTCGACGTGCTCACCAATGTTCTGCTCGGCCGCCTCAACCACCGTTCGACCGTCCTCAACCTCCTGAGCCTGTTCTCCCGCGAGGAGCGCATCATGGCCATTGCCGCGCTCGAGCGACTGGACATCGCAGGCACCGCGCTGCAGCGCGCGGGCACGCTTTCAGGCGGGCAGCAGCAGCGCGTGGCGATCGCCCGCGCGCTGATGCAGGAGCCGAAGATCATCCTGGCCGACGAGCCGATCGCCTCGCTCGACCCGCTCAACGCCAAGATCGTGATGGATTCGCTGCGCGACATCAATGTGCGCGAGGGCATCACCGTCGTCACCAATCTGCACACGCTCGACACCGCCAGGCACTATTGCAGCCGCATCATCGGCATGGCCGCCGGCGAAGTGGTCTTCGACGGACCGCCTGAAGACCTCAGCGCCGAAGCGGTGCGAATGATCTACGGCGCAGCCGCCGGCGGCGAGGAGATATCCGAAGCGATCACCTCGACCAGCATCAGGGCCCCGCGCCGTCAGCCGAAAGAATCCGCCGGATCCCTGCAGCCCGCGCTCCTGCGCGCCTGAGCCGCCCGGATCGTCTCGCCCGCGTAACGGGCTCCTAGAAAACAAAACGCCGGCACCGCTGCCGGACTCAACAGGAGAAGCTGCAAATGTTCAGGAAAGCTTTGCTTGGCGCAGTCGCGCTCGGCGTGCTCGCCATCGGTCCGGCCCGGGCCGAGGACCTCAAGGAATTCCGCGTCGGCATCATCGGCGGCGAGAACGAGGCCGACCGGCTGCGCAATTTCCAGTGCCTCGTCGATCAGCTCCCCGAGGTGCTCGGCGTCGAGAAGGTGTCGCTGTTCCCGGCCGCCGACTATGACGGCACCATCCAGGGGCTGCTCGGCGGAACGCTCGACTATGCCGAGCTCGGCGCGTCCGGCTATGCCAAGATCTACCTCGAGGACGCCGATGCGGTGGAGCCGATCCTGACCACCGTGCAGACGGACGGCGCCACCGGCTACTATTCGATCATGGTCGCCTCGAAGGAATCCGGCATCACCACGCTGGAAGACCTCAAGGGCAAGAAGCTCGGCTTCGCCGACCCCGACTCCACCTCGGGCTACCTGATCCCGTCGGTGACGCTGCCGGCGGATCTGGGCAACGTGCCGGTGGCGGACTATTTCGGCGAGACCGGCTTCGGCGGTGGCCACGAGAATCTCGTGCTCGAAGTGCTCAAGGGCACTTTCGACGCCGGCACGACATGGGGTTCGGGCGTCGGCGACTTCGACGACGGCTACACGTCCGGCAACCTCGCCAAGATGGTCGAGAAGGGCATCCTCGACATGGATGACCTCGTCGAGATCTGGAAATCGCCGCTGATCCCGAACGGCCCGGTCGTGGTTCGCACCTCGCTCGACGCCGACATCAAGGCCAGGTTCAAGGACTTCATGATGAAGCTGCCGGAAACCGATGCGGCCTGCTTCTCGGCCATCCAGGGCGGCGACTTCACCGGCTATACCGAGGTCACCCCGGCCTTCTACCAGCCGATCATCGATGCGCGTAAGGCGCAGATCGGTTCCTGATCACAGGCAACGGAGCGCGTCGCGGCCATCTCCGCGGCGCGCACGCGCATCGGATCTCCCCATGAGCATGACGACCACCCATGCCCGCCTCTCCGAGGCCGGCGACACCGCGTTGCGGCACTGGCGGGAGATGGCCGCGCGCCGGCGCGTCTACACGATCTGCGGCACGCTGCTGCTGGTCGCGGCGCTGTCGGGGTCGCTCTGGTTCGCCAATGAGAGCAATGCGGGCAAGTTCTTCGATCGGCTGCCCTATTTCTTCGACTTCATCGGCATGCTGGTCCCGCGCGACGGCTGGGAAATCTGGCGCGCCCTGTTCGATCTGCCCTCGCCCTATGACGACGGCAGCCTGAAATATGACTACCCGGCCGGGCGCGTCTACTTCACCGACACGCTCTACCTGCCCGAATATGTCTACAAGATGATCGAAACGCTCAACATCGCGCTGGTCGCGACGCTGATCGGCTTCGGTCTCGGCTTCCTCCTGTGCTTCGTCGCCGCGCGCAACGTGACCGCCAGCCGCTGGCTGCGGTTTTTCGTCCGCCGGTTCATGGAAGTGCTGCGTGCCTTTCCGGAGATCGTCATCGCCGGCTTCTTCCTCGCCGTCCTCTCGCTCGGCGCCGTCCCGGCGATCATCGCCGTCTCCATCCATACGATCGGCGCTCTCGGCAAGATGTTCTTCGAGGTCGTCGAAAACGCCGAGATGGGCGCGGAGCAGGGTCTCCGGGCGGCCGGCGGCAATTGGTTCGAGCGCGTCCGGTTCGCCATCGTGCCGCAGGTCCTGCCCAATTTCCTGAGCTACGCGCTGCTGCGCTTCGAGATCAACGTGCGCGCCTCCACCATCATCGGCGCCGTCGGCGGCGGCGGCATCGGCGAGGCGCTGCGCCTTTCCATCAGCCGCTCGCACGAGGCGAAGACGCTGGCGATCATTCTTTTGCTGTTCCTCACCATCGTCGCCGTCGACCAGCTTTCGGCCTATCTGCGCAGGAAGGTCGTCGGCGACCAGGCATTCCAGTTCGGGAGGGCGCTGTGACGTCCAACGTGCTCGACGACAGGGAACTGGCGGCGCTGGTCGCGCGTCACCCCGAGGCCTTCGAGGCGTCGCGCCGCAAGAACCTGATCGCTTCGGCGGCGGTCCTTGCCGTCATCGCCTATCTGTTCTTCGTCTGGTGGTTCTTCTCCCTCGGAACGGTGCTCTCGAACGGCCGCTGGGACATCGCCGGATCCTACCTCGCCGATTGGGTATCCTACGAATCGCGTCCCGACATCGATTTCGAGGACGGCTATCTGAAAATTGCCTTCCCGCGCTTCGATCCGATGGGCAACGATGCCGATCCCGACTGGCTGGTCAGGGAAACGGCGACGGTGGAGCGGACGATGTCCGGCGCCGGACGATCGGTCTCCGGCGGAGGCGCGAGCAGCTCCGCCGGCAGCTTTCTCGGCACGATCGGCGGCGCGCCGGC
>CAYYZC010000027.1:0-13373 GCA_964475605.1 uncultured Chelativorans sp. | reverse complement strand
TCGCCGTTCTGGGGCAAATCCGCCGGCGAGGTCGTTGCGCTGATCCGGTCCGGCGAGCGCATCGATCCGGAGCATTCCAACCTCGCCCTTGCCTGGAACAACATCCTCTACAATGCGGAGTGGCAGCATCTCGATGTCTGGACCAAGCTGCTGCAGACCATCGTCATGGCCTTCGTGGGCACGTTCCTGGCCACCATGGTCGCCTTCCCGCTGGCCTTCGCCGCCGCCCGCAACATCACGCCGAACCGGATCGTCAACCAGGTCCTGAAGCGGGTTTTCGATTTCCTGCGCTGCGTCGACATGCTGATCTGGGCGCTGTTCTTCACCCGCGCCTTCGGACCGGGGCCGCTCGCCGGCATATCCGCGATCTTCTTCACCGATACGGGAACCTTCGGCAAGCTCTACTCGGAAGCCCTGGAGAATATCGACGACCGCCAACGCGAAGGCATCCGCTCCGTCGGTGCGGCGCCGTCGCTGGTCCAGCGCTTCGGGGTGGTGCCGCAGGTGCTGCCCGTCTTCCTCAGCCAGTCGCTCTATTTCTGGGAGTCCAACACCCGTTCCGCGACGATCATCGGCGCGGTCGGAGCGGGCGGCATCGGCCTGAAGCTCTGGGAGGCCATGCGTACCAACAGCGACTGGGAAAACGTCGCCTACATGGTCCTGCTCATCCTGATCGTCGTCTTCATCTTCGACGCCATCTCGAATGCGCTGCGCTCGCGGCTGATCGGAAGGCAGGCATGACGAGCCGCTACGCGATCTACTTCACGCCTCCGGCCGATGCGCCGCTTTCCCGGGTCGCATCGATCTGGCTGGGACGCGACGCCTTCACCAATGCGCAGATACAGCGGCTTGCGAATGCAAGCCTTTCTCCCGGGGAGATCGCCTACCATACGGCTGCTGCGCGCCGTTACGGGTTCCACGCGACGCTGAAGGCGCCGTTCCGCCTCCGCGAGGGCGAAAGCGAGACGTCGTTGATCGGGGCGCTGCAGGCCTTCTCGGCCGTTGCCGACCCGGTGGAGCTTCCGCGTCTGGTGATCGGGCAACTGGACGGTTTCTTCGCCCTCCTGCCTCAAACGCGCAGCGCCGAACTCGACCGCCTCGCCAATGACGTCGTCGTCGCCTTCGAGCGCTTCAGGGCTCCGGCGAGCGAGGCGGAGATCGAAAGGCGCAATCCGGACGCGCTCAGCCCGGCCGGGCTGCAAAACCTGTGCCGCTGGGGCTATCCGCACGTCTTCGATCAGTTCCGGTTCCACATGACGCTGAGCGGACGCGTCGCGCCTGACGAACGGGACCGCGTGGCCCGCGCGCTCGACGACCATTTTTCCCCCGTGCTTCCCGAGCCGTTCAGGATCGATTCGCTCGCGCTCTTCGTCGAGCCGGAGCCGGGCGCGCCGTTCGTGGTGCGCTCGTTCCATCCGCTCGGCCGCGGAATGGAAAGAAAGACAGGTTGAAATGACCGACGAAATCATCTTCTCCAATGCGCGGATCGTGCTCGAAGACGAGGTGGTGACGGGCTCGCTGGTGGTTCGCGGCGGACTGATCGCCGATATCGGCGAGGGGCGGAGCAGCCGCGGCGAGGACATGGGCGGTGACTTCCTGATGCCCGGCCTCGTCGAGCTCCACACAGACCATCTGGAATCGCACTATGCGCCGCGACCGGGCGTCCGCTGGCATCTGACCTCGGCGGTGCAGTCGCACGACGCGCAGATCGCGACTTCCGGCATCACCACCGTCTTCGACTGCCTGCGGATGGGAAGCGACGCCGAGATCGGCTTCGATGCCGACGAGATGCGCGTCCTCGCGGATGCGATCGACGCCGCGCAGCAGGCGGGGCGGCTGCGCGCCGATCACTTTCTTCATCTTCGCTGCGAGGTCTCCGCGCCGGACGTGCTCGACCACTTCCGGAAGTTCGAGGGGGACAGGCGCGTGCGGCTGGCTTCGCTGATGGACCATGCGCCCGGGCAGCGCCAGTTCCAGACGATGGAGCAGTATACGTTCTACTACAAGACGAAGCGCGGCCTCACCGACGAGGCCTTCATCCGCTATGTCGAGGAGCGGCAGGCGCAGTCCGCGCGCTACTCGGCCGCTCACCGGCACGAGATCGCGACCGTCTGCAACCGCGACGGCGTGACGCTGGCTAGCCACGACGACGCGACGCTCGGCCATGTCGCGGAAGCCGTCGATCAGGGCGTGCGGGTCGCCGAGTTCCCGACCAGCGTCGAGGCGGCGCGGGCCTCCCACCAGGCCGGCCTCAAGGTCCTGATGGGTGCGCCGAATGTCGTGCGGGGCCGGTCCCATTCAGGAAACATCGCCGCGCGCGACCTCGCCGACCAGGGCCTGCTCGATGTGCTCTCCTCCGACTATGTGCCGTTCAGCCTGCTGCATGCGGTGTTTGCCCTGAGCGACGGCGACGGCGGCATGCGCCTGCCGGAGGCGGTTGCGCTGGTCACGTCCAAGCCGGCGGATGCGGTCCACCTCGACGACCGCGGAAGGATCGCGCCGGGCCTTCGCGCCGACCTCGTGCGTGTCAGGCGCGAGGACGGCGTGCCTCATGTCCAGTCGGTCTGGCGCGAGGGAAGGCGCGTCGCGTGATGCCGGAAGGCGGGATCGGACCGGGCAGGCTGATTGTCGTCGTCGGTCCCAGCGGATCGGGGAAGGATAGCATCATGCGGGCCGCCAGATCCGCACTGGCGGGGCGGCAGGTCTCGTTTCCGCGGCGCGTCATCACGCGTGAGGCCGACGATCACGAAGATCACAGGCCGGTCCCGCCGGCGGCTTTCCCCGAAATGGAGGCGGCCGGCGCGTTCGCCTTCGCCTGGAAAGCGCATGGTCTCAGCTACGGCATCCCGCGGGAGATCGACACCATGATCCGCGACGGGCTGACCGTCGTCGTCAACGTGTCGCGGAGCGTCGTCCCGCTGCTCCGCGAGCGCTACGAGAACCTGACGATCGCTTCCATATCGGTCGATCCGCACCGTCTCGAACGGCGCCTGTCGGATCGCCGAAGGGAGACGCCGCATGAGATCGCTCTGCGTCTCGCGCGGGCCCGACAGGAGCGCCTGACCGGTCCCGACGTCGTGGAAATAGACAATAACGGCCCGCTTCAGGACGCGGTGCGCCGTTTCCTTTCCGCCGTCGGGCAGGGCTGAACCTTCTTTGCAGGCTTGCTGCCGCAGGGGGATGACAATGCCCCTTTGCGTCGTCCCCTTCATTCACGGAGTTCATCATCCTGGCCCTGCTCGTCATCTTCCCCGAGCTGGTCACCTTCCTGCCGGACCTGCTGTTCTCCAAGTAGGTATCGTGGGTCCTATCTCGGGAAAACCAGCACCCGGCTTTCCGGCAATTCCACCAGGATGGTCATCCCCTCGGCCAGGGTCAGCCGGCGTTCCGCGTTGATCGAGAAGTCGGCGACGAGATCCTCGATCCGGGATGAGCGCAGATGCGTGCGCCAGAACGAGCCGAGGAACTCCATGCTTTCGATCCGGACCTCGATCAGGTTTTCGCCGTTCCCCGCAGCCGAGCCGCTGTCGTGCGCCACGCCATGCGGAACGATGTCGTTGGGGCGGATAACGACCGTGGCTTCGCTGCCTGCCGGCAGGTCGTGGCCGCCGCATTGCAGGACCAGATCGCCGATCCTCGCCGAACCGTCGGGGCCGATGGTGCCGGGATATTTGTTCGTCTCGCCGATGAAGTCGGCGACGAACAGGCTCTTCGGCTGGCAGTAGACCTCGAGCGGCGTTCCCACCTGTTCGATCGATCCCTGGTTCATGACCACGATGCGATCGGCCATGGAGAGCGCCTCCTCCTGATCGTGAGTGACCATGACGGTGGTGACGCCGAGCCTGCGTTGCAGCTCCTTGATCTCGTGGCGCAGGTGAACCCGGACTTTCGCATCCAGCGCCGACAGCGGCTCGTCCAGAAGCAGCAATCCGGGCGAGATCGCGATCGCACGCGCCAGCGCAATGCGCTGCTGCTGCCCTCCGGAAAGCTGGGCCGGGTATTTCCGCCCCTGGTCCGTCAGCCCCACCATCTGCAGCAGCTCCTCGACGCGCCGGCCGACCTCGGCGCGCGGCCGTTTCATGTTTTCGAGCCCGAAGGCGATGTTCCTGGCAATGGTCAGGTTGGGGAACAGCGCGTAGGACTGGAAAACGATGCCGTAGTCGCGCCGCGACGCCGGCAGGGCCGAAATATCCACGCCGGCCTGGCGGATCGAGCCGCTGCTTTGCAGGTCGAGGCCCGCGATCGCCCGCAGCAAGGTCGTCTTGCCGCATCCCGACGGCCCCAGGAAACAGATGAATTCGCCCTGCCGGATCTCCAGATCGATGTCCGACAGGGCCCGAAAATCCCCGAAGCTCTTACAAAGCCCTTCGATCCGCAGATAGTCGCCTGTGCGTGCATCCGGCTTCCGTCCGGTCGGGGCCGTCTTCGAGACTGCATCCTGCTTCATTTTCGTTCCCTCTGTCAGGCCCCTGAGGTGCTGAACGTCACCCAATCCACGCTTTCCAGCCATGTGAAGGCGCTCGAGGATGCCTACGACATCCGGCTGCTCGACCGCCGGGGAAGGAATGTCGTCCCGACCGACATCGGCGAAGCGCTTCTCGTCCAGTGCCGTGAGCTGTTTCGTCAGCAGGACGAGATCGACGGCCTGCTCAATCAGAGCCGGAAGCTGCAGGCCGGGCGGCTCAAGATCGGTGCCGACGGCCCCCGGCACGTGCTGCCGGTGCTCAAGAGCTTCATGGAGCTCTATCCGAGCATGAAGATCTCGCTTGCCAGCGGCAACGCCAAGAAGGTTGCCCAGGACCTGCTCAACTACGAGACCGATGTCGCCATCGTGGCGACGGAGGGCATGCCCCACGCCCAGCTCTATCTCGAGCCGCTGATACGCTACAGCCTGGTGGCCTTCGTGTCGAAGGGCCATCCGCTGGCCGACAAGCCGGTGATGGAACTTGCCGATTTCCTGAACGAGCGGCTGATTATCCGGGAGCCTAGCTCGCTGACCCGCCGCTTGCTGATGAAGAGCCTCGGCCGCGCCGGCGTCGCGCCGAAGCACGTCATCGAGATGGACAGCCGCGAGGCCACTCGCGAGGCCGTGGCGTCCGGCATGGGGATATCGGTGATGAGCGAGGTCGAGTTTCCGAGCGGCGACGACCGCACCGTCGCGCTGAAGATCAACGATCCGAACCTGAGCATCACCGAATTCGTCGCCTGCCTGAAAAGCCGCAAGCATACGAGGAGCATCAGGGAGTTCTTCCGGCTAGCACGCACCTTCAGCGAGGTATAGCCGCCATCCACGTTGTGGTCACGGCAGCCCGGTTCAGATCGACGGCAGAATCTGATGGATGTGTTCGCCGAACGCCTTCACGACAGCCGACTGTTCGGTGTCCGCGAAATCGACCAGCACGCCGATATGCGGCAGGCGCGGCAGATATTTGTCGAGGATATAGAGATCGGGGGGCACGGCCTTCTGGGTGAAGACGCTGATCGCCAGCCCCGAGCGCGCGATCGCTATCAGCCCCGCCAGGCTGTTGCTCGCAAACGAGATCCTGTATTTCAGGCCGGCGCGGTCCATGGCGTCGCAGGCGGCCTTGTGGTCCATCGTGTTCGATGCCGAGAGCGCGAGCGGCAAGGTCTCGCCGAAATCCTGCAGCGCGAGGTTGGGCTTGTTGCCGACCCAGACCAGCGCCTCCTGGCGCAGGATCTCGGCCGCATCGCTCGGATGCGGGGTCGAAACCAGCGCCAGATCGATCTGGCGCTGCTGCAGCAGCCTGCGCAGCTCCACCGTCGGGGCCGAGACGACCGTGACCTCCGCCGCCGAGTGGATGGCTCCGAAGCTCTTCAGCAGCGGAGGCCCGAACGCGATCAGATAGTCCTCCGGGCATCCGAAGCTGACTGATCCGTAGAGGCCCTTGTTCTCGAACTCCGAGATCGCCTCGTCATGCGTCCTCAGGATCCGCTCCGCATAGACCAGGAAGCGCTCGCCGCTCTCCGTCAGCTCGATGCCGCTGCCGGAGCGATGGAACAGCGTCCGCTCGAGCGCCGCCTCCAGCCGCTGCATCTGCATCGTCACGGCCGACTGGGTCCGGCCGACCTGGACGGCGGTCGAGCTCAGCGAGCGCGACCGCGCCGCATAGACGAATGTCCGAAGCAACCGAAGATCCAGCGCGGACTGCATATCAACATCTCTGATATCGGATTTCGTAATTATCAATTTTACTGGGCAGGCCGCGGAAGTCTAGGCTCCCGTCCAGTCACAAAGATTGGATTGCCCGATGTCGAGAAACCACGACCCGGCGTTCTGGGACGGCGTGAAGAACAATCTGGTCCGCTACGGAGGCGCGTTCGACCCCGTCATCATCGAACGGGCCGAAGGAAGCTTCGTCTACGACGCGGACGGTCGAGCCATCCTCGATTTCACCTCGGGGCAGATGAGCGCCCTGATCGGGCACTCGCATCCCAGGGTCGTCGAGACCGTCCGGAAGCAGATCGCGCAGGCCGCGCATCTCTTCAGCGGCATGCTGTCCCGGCCGGTGGTGGATCTGGCGAAGCGGCTGGCGGGGCTTGCCCCGGGCCTCGACCGGGTGCTGCTCTTGTCGACAGGCGCGGAATCCAACGAAGCCGCGATCCGGATGGCCAAGCTGGTGACGGGCAAGCACGAGATCGTCGCCTTCTCCAAGAGCTGGCACGGAATGACGGGGGCCGCATCCTCCGCGACCTACAGCGCCGGGCGCAGGGGCTACGGGCCCGCAGCGGTCGGCTCGCTGGCCATTCCGGCCCCGAACAGCTTCCGCCCGCGCTTCACGACGCCGGATGGCGCGCTGGACTGGCGCAGGGAGCTCGACGATGCCTTCGCCCTGGTCGACGCGCAGTCGACCGGAAACCTTGCGGCCTTCATCGCCGAGCCGATCCTGTCGAGCGGTGGCCTGCTGGAACTGCCGAAAGGCTATCTCGCGGCGCTGCAGGAAAAGTGCCGCGAACGGGAGATGCTGCTCATCCTCGACGAGGCCCAGACCGGTCTCGGCCGCACCGGCGACATGTTCGCTTTCCAGCGGGACGGGATCACGCCCGACATATTGACGCTTTCCAAGACCATCGGCGCCGGCCTTCCGCTGTCGGCCGTGATGACGACGGCCGAGATCGAGGAGCGGGCGCATGAACGCGGCTTTCTCTTCTACACGACGCATGTCTCCGACCCGTTGCCGGCGGCGGTGGGTCTCACCGTCATCGACGTCGTCGAGGAAGAGCGACTGGTGGAGCGGGCCCGGCATCTCGGAAAGCGGCTGTTCGACGGGCTTTCGGCCCTCCAGCAGCGATATGACTGCGTCGGGGACGTGCGCGGGCGCGGCATGATGGCCGGCATCGAGATCGTCACCGATCGCCAGAGCCGCAACCCCGACCATCGAACCGGGGCCAGGATCGGCGAGGAGGCCCTCAAGCGCGGCCTGAGCATGAACATCGTCAAGCTGCCCAGCATGGGCGGCGTGTTCCGCATAGCGCCGCCGCTCACGATCTCCGAGGACGAGATCGACCTGGGATTGGGGATCATCTCGGAGGCGATCGAGAGCGCATTGGCCGCGGCCTAGGCCCGATCCACTACTATCAAACACGCGGGAAACGCAGGGAAGATGACCAGACTATCGAGCACCGACGGGGGTGGAGCCGCCGCCCTGGCCGAGGCGGAAGCGCCGGTCACCGCCAGGATCCGTGTCCTTGTCGCCAAGCTGGGTCTCGACGGCCACGATCGCGGGGCGAAGGTGGTCGCGCGGATCCTGCGCGACGCCGGGATGGAGGTCATCTATTCCGGTCTCTACAAGACGCCGGCACAGGTCGTGGACGCGGCGATCCAGGAAGACGTGGACGTGATCGGGGTGAGCCTGCTGTCGGGCTCCCACGTCCCCCTGTTCAGCGAGCTGGGCAGGGTGCTGCACGAGCAGCGGGCCGACCATATCATGGTCGTCGCCGGCGGCGTCATCCCCGAGCGGGACTACGACACGCTGCTCGAGAACGGGGTCGACGTCATCGTCCCGCAGGAGGCGCGGTCCGACCTGATCGTCTCGACGATCCGCGAGCTGGTCGCCGCGCGCGGACGCGTATGACCGTGATCGCCGTCTCCAGGAAACCCAAACGGGCGGCGTACGAGCCGTCGGGCGAGCTGGTTGCCAGGGTTCTCGCCGGGTCGCGGCCGGACATCGCCCGGATGATCTCGCGTGCCGAAGCCGGCTACGCGGAGGCTTCCGACGCTCTGGCGGAGATCTACCGGCATGCGGGCAAGGCGCATATCGTCGGCATCACCGGCGTGCCGGGGGGCGGCAAGTCGGCGCTCATCTCCGCGCTGATCCGCGCCTTCTCGGCGGAGAAGCGCAAGGTCGGCGTCATCGCGATCGACCCCAGCAGCCCCTATTCCGGCGGGGCGATCCTCGGCGACCGCATCAGGATGAGCGACAGCGCGGAGGCGAACGACGCCTTCGTCCGCAGCATGGCGACGCGCGGCAATCTGGGCGGCCTGGCAAGGGCGAGCCTTCAGGCCGCCGATATCCTCGATGCCGCCGGATATTCACCGATCCTCATCGAGACGGTGGGGGTCGGGCAGGACGAGGTCGAGATCGTGACCGCAGCCCACACGGTGGTGGTTCTTTCTCCTCCCGGATTGGGCGACGACATCCAGGCGATCAAGGCGGGCGTCATGGAGATTGCCGACATCCATGCGGTCTCCAAGTCCGACAAGCCCGAAGCGGCAGCCACCGCAACGGCGCTGAAGAACATGATGGTGCTCGGATCCGATCTGGACAGGTCGGGCTGGACGCCGCCGGTGCTGTCTCTCAGCTCGGCGACGGGCGACGGCATAACGGAGTTGAGAGAGGCCATCGACAGCCACTGGACGCATCTAGGGGAAAGCGGCGAGCTGGCTTCCCGCCAGCGGGCCATCGGCAAGAACCGGATCCTCGCCACCATCAATCACCTCATCCGGCGCAGGTTCGACGAGGGCACCGACGGTCTCGCGCAGCAGCTTCAGGCCGTCATCGACCGGACGGCCGATCCTCAATCCGCGGCCTGCTCGCTGCTTGGTCTGGAGAGGGCGGGTCAAGGGACATGAAGCTGTTCAGCGAGACGGCGATCGCGGCGACGCGGGCGAAGCAGGCGGAATGGGAGCAGGACGAGCTCGCCGCCACCCTCGGGTCGAGGCCGGAAGCGAAATCGGACTACCGGACCGAATGCGGCATTCCGCTCAAGCGGATCTATACCGCCGCCGACGTTGCCGACATCCCGTCGGAGGATCTGGGGTTTCCGGGCGCCTATCCGTTCACGCGCGGACCCTATCCCACGATGTATCGCGGGCGGCCCTGGACGATCAGGCAGGTGGCCGGCTTCGGCAATCCGGAATCGACCAACCAGCGCTATAAATACATGATCGAGACCGGCCAGACCGGCCTGTCGACGGATTTCGACCTGCCGACGCTGCTCGGCCTGGACTCCGACGACCCGAGAGCCTTCGGCGAGGTCGGCCGTGTCGGCGTCTCCGTCGATTCGATCGACGATGTCGACCGGCTTTTCGACGGGATCGATCTGGAGAAGATATCGGTATCGCTGACCATCAATCCCTCGGCCTGGGTCGTCTATGCGATGTTCGTCGCCGTCGCGGAGCGGCGGGGATACGACTTCACCAAGCTCGCGGGAACGCTCCAGGCCGATCCGCTGAAGGAATATGTGGCCCAGAAGGAGTGGATCTATCCGGTCCGGCCCGCGGTCAGGCTGCTGCGCGACCTGATCATCTACAGCACGAAGACGACGCCGAAGATCAATCCGATAAGCCTCAGCGGCTACCATCTGTCGGATGTGGGCGGAAACGCGATCCAGGAGATCGCATTCACCATGGCCTTCACCATCGCCTATTGCGAGGAGGTCATCGCCGCGGGCATCGACATCGACGATTTCGCGCCGCGGCTGTCCTTCTTCTTCATCAGCCATCAGGATTTCTTCGAGCAGATCTGCAAGTTCAGGGCGGCGCGGCGCGTCTATGCGAAGATCATGTCGGAACGGTTCGGCGCCAGGAAGCCGGAATCGATGCGGCTTCGGGTCCACGTCCAGACCGCGGCGATGAGCCTGACCAAGGTCGAGCACCAGAACAACCTGATGCGCACCACCATCCAGGCTCTCGGCGCCGTGCTCGGCGGCTGTCAGAGCATGCACACCAACGGCCTGGACGAGGCTTTCGCGATCCCCACCGAGGAAGCGATGAAGCTCGCCATCCGGACCCAGCAGATCATCCGCGACGAGATCAACGTGACCTCCGTGGTCGACCCGCTCGGCGGATCGTATTTCGTCGAGCGACTCACCAGCGACATGGAAAAGGAGATCTGGGAGGTCCTCGGGGAAGTGGACCAGCTCGGCGGTGCGGTGAAGCTGGTGGAGGAAGGCTGGTTCCAGCAGAAGCTGGCGGATTCGGCCTATGCCACTTTCAAGAAGATCGACAGCGGCGAGAAGATCTCCATCGGCGTCAACAGCCATGTCGACGAGAAGAGCGAGGCGGCCGAAGTCGAGCTCCATCCCTATGACGAGGACTGCACCCGGCTGCAGGTCGAGCGCCTGGCGGAAATCCGCGCCAGCCGCGACGGCGCCCGGGTCCGGGAGCTGCTGCGGGAGCTGAAGGAGCAGGCGCGCTCTGAAGACGTCAACCTGCTGCCCAAGACGATCGAGCTGGTGAAGGCGAGGGCGACGCTGGGCGAGGTGTGCGGAGCGCTTCGCGAGGTCTGGGGCGGCTATGACGAGCCGAACATTGTCTGAGGTGACGGCGATGCCGGCAGTGATCTCCCGAAAGAACGGCTCCGTCTGCTGGATCAAGCTGAACCGGCCCGAAAGGCTCAACGCCATGAGTGGCGAGCTGGTCGCGGAGCTCGCCCGGGCGCTCGACGACGCCAATGGCGACGAGGCGACAAGGGTCGTCATACTGCATGGCGAAGGCAGGGCGTTCTGTTCCGGCGACGACCTGAAGGATCTCGACGCCCAGACGGGCTCGCAGGCGACGACGCAGGCCTGGGTGGAGGCCATCCAGCAGGTCACCCTCAAGATCATGGAATCCGACAAGATCGTGATCGCGGCCGTCCATGGCTGGTGCGTGGGCGGCGCGCTCGAATGGGCGATCAACTGCGATTTCAGGCTGTTCGCCGACACGACGCAGTGGTTCTTCCCCGAAGTATCCTACGGGCTGTTCGTGACGGGCGGGGTCACCGCGCTGCTGACGAAGCAGGTCGGTCCGCAGACCGCCAAGGAGCTGATGATCCTCGGCGAGCGCCACGACGCGAGGAAGGCGCTCGAGCTCGGCATCGCATGGAAGCTCGTCCCCGACGACGAGTTGCTGGCCGAAGCGGAGAAGCTGGCCCTGACGATCGCGGAGCGGCCCGCCGGCGCGGTGGCCGACATCAAGCGCGCGATCAATGAGGGCTTCCACTCATCCCTTCGCGACGCGATGGCGATCGAGACCGATGCCACCGTGCGCGGCTTCCTTTCCCCGGACGCGCAAGCGCGAGCGAAAGAGTTCTGACGGTGCTGATGGCGGCCAGCGAAAATCCTCCTTGCGTCGGCGTCCCCGGCGAACACGAAGGAGACATCGAAGCCCGGGTGCTGCCCCGGATCCTTCTGAGGCAGGCCGAAAGGCTCGGCAGCAGGAGGTTCCTCGACATAGGCGGGCGTTCGGCAAGCTTCGAGGAGATGTTGCGTCTCTCGAACCAGCTGGCGCACGGATTGCGCAAGCTCGGCGTCGCCCGGTCGGCCCGCGTCGCGATGCTGCTGCCGAACTGCTTCGAGTTCGTCGCGATATGGTTCGCCGTCTCCAAGCTCGGCGCGATCGAGGTGCCGATCAATCCGGAGCTGAAGGGCGAGCTCCTCTGCCACAACCTCAACAATTGCGGCGCCGAGCTGCTCATCGCCGACGCCGCCACGCTGGCCGAGATCGCCAGGGTGCAGAGCCGTCTGCCCGACCTGCGCACGCTCGTCCTCGTCGGGGCCGATCCGCAGGATGCCAGGTCCGCCGGCATCGTGCTCGACCGGATCGTCGCCTTCGAGGAGTGCCTGGCGCCGCAAGTGGATTTCGACCTGGTCGACATCCACTACTCGGATCCGATGGCGATCCTCTATACCTCCGGCACCACCGGTCCGGCCAAGGGCGCGTTGATGTCCCACCATCACTGCTACTCCTGGGCGGCCGCGATGGCCTATAATCTGGGCTATACGAGCGACGACAGCTATTTCTCCGCCCTGCCGCTGTTTCATACCGACGCGCAGATGTTCGGCGTCTACCTGCCGCTCATCTACGGCACCAGGGCGACGCTCGTCGATCGCTTCAGCGCGTCGAGGTTCTGGGACCAGGTCCGCGACAGCGGCGCGACGGCGACCAACATGCTCGGCGCCATGGCCGCCATCCTGATGCGCATGCCCGAGTCGGAGGATGACGCAAACAATCCGGTCAGGATATGCCAGTGCATCCCGATGATACCGGACAAGGACGCATTCGAACGGCGCTTCGGCCTGAGGCTCGTGACGGGCTACGGACAGACCGAAACCAGCTTCGTCACGCTCGACACGGTCGACGAATGGAAGACGGCATCCTGCGGCAGGGCCCATCCCGACTGGGAGGTCGCCATCGTCGACGAGAACGACAGGCCGGTCGCGCCGGGCGTCGTCGGTGAGATCGTGGCGCGGCCGAAGAGAAGCTGGAACATGTTCTCCGGCTACTACCGCGCCGAAGCCAAGACGGTGCAGGCCCTGCGCAACCTCTGGTATCACTCCGGCGATGCCGGCTTCATGGACGAGGAAGGCTGGCTCTACTTCAAGCACCGCCTCAACGAGGCGATCCGGCGACGCGGCGAGAACATCTCGGCCTATGAGGTGGAATACATCGCCGAGAAGCATCCCGACGTCATGGAGAGCGTCGCCTTCGGCGTTCCCTCCGAGCTTACCGAGGAAGACATCATGGTCGTCGCGGTGCGGAAGGCCGGATCGGCCGTCGATCCGGCAAGCCTGCTCGATCACTTCCGGGAGTGCGCGCCCCGGCACATGGTGCCGCGCTACATCGAGATCGTCGATACGCCGCTTCCGAGGACGCCGACCGAGAAGATCGCCCGGAACGAGGTGAGACAGAAGGGCGTGACCGCGTCCACCCTCGACCGGGGAGCGCGATAGGTTCGCCATGGCCGCAGATCGAAAGAACAGGACGTGTCCGGAAGGCAGGTTTCGCAGCGAGCGCCACTGGCGGCAGATGCCGGCGATCGCGCGTACCGTCTGGAAGGAGCGCTGAGGGATGCATGCCGGCGTCGGTCTTGCCGTCGCCGGCCGGAAGGTTCGACAGGATGCCCCGTGGCGAAGGCCGATCGGGGGTCGGT
>CAYYZC010000026.1:3740-19364 GCA_964475605.1 uncultured Chelativorans sp. | reverse complement strand
CCAGCATCGCGGCTGGTTCCATTCCTCGCTGCTCGAAAGCTGCGGCACGCGCGGCCGCGCGCCCTACGACACCGTCGTCACCCATGGCTTCACCATGGCCGAGGACGGGCGCAAGATGTCGAAGTCGCTCGGCAACACGATCGTGCCGCAGGACGTCATGAAGCAGTCGGGCGCCGACATATTGCGCCTGTGGGTGATGACGACCGACTATTGGGAGGACCAGCGGCTCGGCAAGAACGTGCTGCAGACCAATATCGACGCCTATCGCAAGCTGCGCAACACGATCCGCTGGATGCTGGGCACGCTCGCCCATGACGAGGGCGAGGAGCTGGCGCTTGCCGACATGCCCGAGCCGGAGCGGCTGATGCTGCATCGCCTCGCCGAGCTCGACGAGCTGGTGCGCAAGGGCTACGACGCCTTCGACTTCAAGCGCATCACGCGCGCCCTGCTCGACTTCATGGTGGTCGAGCTGTCGGCCTTCTATTTCGACATCCGCAAGGACGCGCTCTATTGCGACGCGCCGTCGAGCGTGAAGCGCAAGGCCGCCCTCCAGGTGGTGCGCGAGCTTTTCGAGCGGCTGGTCACCTGGATGGCGCCGATGCTGCCCTTCACGATGGAGGAGGCGTGGCTGGAGCGCTTTCCCGAGGCGGCGTCGGTGCATCTGGAGCAGTTCCGGCCGGTGCCGGCCGAGTGGCGGGCCGACAGGCTGGCGGCGAAATGGCGCAAGGTGCGACAGGTGCGCCGTGTCGTCACCGGGGCGCTGGAGATCGAGCGGGCCAAGAAGACGATCGGCTCGTCGCTGGAGGCCGCACCCGTCGTCCACGTCACCGATCCCGAGCTGCGCGCGGCGATCGACGGGCTCGACATGGCCGAGGTCTGCATCACCAGCGCCATCACGATCTCGGATGCGCCGGCCCCCGACGACGCCTTCCGCCTCGACGAGGTGAAGGGCGTGGCGGTCGTCTTCGCCCGCGCCGGAGGGCGCAAATGCGCCCGCTCCTGGCGCTACACGGACGATGTCGGCACCGATCCCGAGTTCCCAGACGTGTCGGCGCGCGATGCCGCCGCACTGCGCGAACTGAAAGCGCTGGGCCGGTTCTGAGCGATTGCCCTTGCCCCGGCCTTGGGCTAAAAGGCCGGGCATCGGGGCGCCTTGTTGTCGCCGGATTCTGCGGGCATGGCAGCGTGGGAATCCGGCGGGACGGTCCGGGAGCGAAGGGCTTTATATTGGTCGACTATCTGCGCAATTCGGCAAAGCTGCTGCCGCCCATGGCGGTCGTCTGCGCTGCGGCGCTGCTGTCCGGTTGCCTGGCGGGTCCGACCTACGGCACCGGCACCGGCGCCAATGTCCAGCTCATCGAGGACGTGACCGGCGTGCTTTCCGTCGACAACGACCAGCCGCAGATCGCCTATACGCCGCGGCCCGAGCTGGTGCAGCCGCCGTCGACCGCGGTGCTGCCGACGCCGCAGGTCGCGGCGACGCAGGGCAATGCGGCCTGGCCGGAATCGCCCGAGGAGGCACGCGCGCGCATCCGCGCCGATGCGACGGCGAACCAGGACATCGTCGGCTACCGCCCCGAAGGGCTGGCAATGCCCGACAAGCCGGCGCGGCGGGCGACCTCGCCGCAGCAGCGCCGCTATGACAACGCCGCCTTCGGTCAGGGCGGCGCCTCGACCATCGGCCTGACCACGCAGGGCCAGCGCGACGAGTTCAACCGGCGCCTGACGCTCCGGCAGCAGGGCGACCCGACCCAGCGCCGCTATCTCAGCGAGCCGCCGGTCGAGTATCGCACGCCCGAGGAAGGCGCGCCGGCCGACGATATCGGCGTCGACGAGAAGGTCAAGGAACGTGAAGCCAGGAAAGCCGCTGGCGGTGGCGGCGGGCTGCGCAGCCTCTGGCCCTTCTAGACGCGTGGCGACTATCGCCGCTCCCTGAAGAAGTCCCTCAACAGCTCGGCCGACCGGGCCTCGCCTATCTGCGGATAGATTTCCGGCGCATGGTGGCAGGTCGGCTGGCCGAAGAAGCGCGGCCCGTTGACGACGGCACCGCCCTTCTCGTCGAGCGCTCCGAAATAGAGGCGGCGGATGCGGGCGAAGGAGATCGCCGCTGCGCACATGGCGCAGGGCTCCAGAGTGACATAGAGATCGCAGTCGGGCAGGCGGTCGCTGCCGAGGCTCCGGCAGGCGGCGCGGATCGCCATGATCTCCGCATGGGCGGTCGGATCGCGCTCGCTGCGCGGACGGTTGCCGGCGCGGGCGAGGATCTCGCCGTCGCGGACGACGACCGCGCCCACCGGCACCTCGCCGAGCTCGGTCGACTTGCGCGCCTCCTCGAGGGCGCAATCCATGAAATTCGCGGCCATGCGGCCAGGCTGACCTGTCGACATCGGGCTTCAATCGAGTCCTGAAAGGGTCTAGATACCCGCGCGAGGAAGCGAGCGCCATATGAAGCAGCCCAGGAAAGACGGACCGAGCCGGGGAAAACCGGACCCGAAGCGGCGCGACCGCGCCAGCCAGCCGCGCGAGCCGCGCTCGGATGCCGACAAGGCGAAGCGCCCGGCGGCGGACGATCAAGGCGCGGGCGGCGAGCGCATCGCCAAGCGGCTGGCGCGCGCCGGCGTCGCCTCGCGCCGCGATGCCGAGGCGCTGATCGCCGCGGGCCGGGTCAAGGTCAACGGCGCCGTGCTCGCCTCGCCCGCCTTCAACGTCTCGCTGCAGGACAGCATCGAGGTCGACGGCAAGCCGATCCCGGCGATCGAGCGCACGCGGCTGTTCCTGCTCCACAAGCCGGCCGGCGTGGTCACCACCAACCGCGATCCCGAGGGCCGCCGCACCGTCTTCGACGTCCTGCCGCGCGACCTGCCGCGGCTGATCACGGTCGGGCGCCTCGACATCAACACGGAAGGCCTGCTGCTGCTCACCAATGACGGCGGGCTGGCACGGGTGCTGGAACTGCCGCAGACCGGCTGGTTGCGACGCTACCGCGTGCGCGTCCACGGCAAGGTCGACCAGGCGGCGCTGGACGGGCTGAAGGAGGGCATCGCCGTCGACGGCGTCTTCTACGGCGCGATCGAGGCGGTTCTGGAGCGCGAGCAGGGCTCGAATGCCTGGCTGTCGATCGGGTTGCGCGAGGGCAAGAACCGCGAGGTCAGGAACGTGCTCGGCGCGCTCGGCCTCGAAGTGACGCGGCTGATCCGCGTCTCCTATGGGCCGTTCCAGCTCGGCGAGCTGGCTGAAGGCGAGTTGCACGAGGTCAAGGGCCGGCACCTGCGCGACCAGCTCGGCGAGCGGCTGATCGGCGAGGCCGGGGCCAATTTCGAAGCACCGCTCATCCAGCGGGCGGAGGCTCCGAAGAAGGAGGCGCCGCGTGAGAAGGCGCCGCCCGCCGGGCGCGAAGCCCCGCCCAACCGCAAGCGCGAACGCGACCGGGCGCGCGACGATGCGCTGGGCCGTCTCGACACGCGCCCCGACAAGCCGCGCCGCGACGGCCGCAAGGACCGGGCGGCAGCGCCGGAACGTGCCGGCAAGCCGGCCGAGCCGCGGCGGTCGCGCAGCGCCAATGTATGGATGGCGCCGGGCGCGCGGCCGATGGGCGAGAAGAAGAAGGCGGAACTGGCAGAGCGCACGGAAGGCCGTCGCTATGCCGGCAAGCCGCGGCCGGCGGGCAAGAAGCGCCCGGAAGGCGGCCGTCCGCAGCGCCCCGGCGGTCCGCGCAAGCCGCGCGGGCCGAAGTGAGGATCGTCGGCGGCAGCCTGCGCGGCAGGCCGCTCGCGGCGCCGAGGAGCGACGCGATCCGCCCCACCTCGGACAGAACCCGCGAGGCGCTTTTCAACGTGCTCGCCCATGGCCATGGCGACCTGCTCGACGGCGCGCGCGTGCTCGACCTCTTCGCCGGCACCGGCGCGCTCGGCATCGAGGCGCTGTCGCGCGGCGCCTCCCATTGCCTCTTCATCGAGGAGAGCGCGGAAGGCCGCGCGCTGATCCGCAGCAATGTCGAAGCGCTCGGGCTGCAGGGGCGCACGAAGATATTCCGGCGCGACGCGACACGGCTCGGCGATGCCGGCACGATCATGCCGTTCTCGCTGGTTTTCGCCGATCCGCCCTACGCCAAGGGTCTCGGCGAGCGCGCCGTCGCATCGGCGCTCGAAGGCGGCTGGCTCAAACCGGATGCGCTGATCGTCGTCGAGGAAGCTGCCGCCAGTCCGTTCATCCCGCCGCCCGGGCTGCGGCAGCTCGACCGGCGCAGTTACGGCGACACCGTGCTCACGCTTTGCACGCGCGCCTGACTTTGGCCAATGTTGGCAACCAGATGACGCAGTTGTCATGCCTCGCCGGTTCCGATCGCGCAGGCTTCACACTATCTGGTCGGTAACACAGCGACCATATCGGAGGCCCTCATGGATTTCGGAAGCACGACAAGGCGCCGCGCAACCATCGCCGGGATCGCGGCGCTTCTGCTCGTCTTTCTCCCGTTCGCATCGCTGCCGGCCGGCGCCCAGGACGAAAGCGCCCAGGACGAAAGCACCCAGGGCAACGAGGTCAGCAGCTTCACGCTCGACAATGGGCTCGAAGTGGTGGTGATCCCGGATCACCGCGCCCCCGTCGTCACCCATATGCTGTGGTACAAGGTCGGCAGCGCCGACGAGGAACCGGGCAAGTCGGGCCTGGCGCATTATCTCGAACACCTTCTCTTCGCCAAGACCAGGAGCTATCCGGAGGGCGAGTTCTCCGAGCGCGTGGCCGCCGTCGGCGGGCGCGAGAACGCCTTCACCTCCTACGACTACACCGCCTATTACCAGCAGGTGACGCCCGACGAGCTCGGCACAATGATGCGCTACGAGGCCGACCGGATGCGCAATCTCGACCTCAGCGAGGAGCGGTTCGAGGCCGAACGCGCCATCATCGTCGAGGAGCGCGGCTCGCAGATCGACAACAGTCCCGATTCGCTGCTCTCGGAAGAGGTCAATGCGACGC
This sequence comes from uncultured Chelativorans sp., assembly GCA_964475605.1. Lineage (GTDB taxonomy): Bacteria > Pseudomonadota > Alphaproteobacteria > Rhizobiales > Rhizobiaceae > CAYYZC01. The sequence goes on along the minus strand of CAYYZC010000026.1, from coordinate 14,390 downwards.
TCTATCAGAACCACCCCTACAAGAGGCCGGTGATCGGCTGGATGCACGAGATCAGGACCCATAAGCGCGAATACGCGATGGCCTTCTACGACCGCTATTACTGGCCGAACAACGCGATCCTCGTCGTCGCCGGCGACGTCGACGCGCAAGAGGTGCGCGACCTCGCGATCCAGACCTACGGCCAAGTGCCGCGGGGTCCGGAGACGGGCCCGCGCCTGCGCCCGAGCGAGCCCGAGCAGGATACCGACCGCACGGTGACGCTGGTCGATCCAAGGGTCAGCGTGCCGAGCGTGTCGCAGCGCTGGGTCGCGCCGTCCTACCGCACGGCGGAGGCGGGCGAGGCCGAGGCGCTCGACCTGCTAGCCGAGATCCTGGGCGGCGGCACGCGCAGCCGGCTCTACCAGTCGCTGGTGGTCGACAAGGGCATCGCTTCCTCGACCGGCGCCTTCTATCAGGGCACCTATTACGATCCGGCCGGGATCGGCGTCTATGGCGCGCCGCGCGGCGAGGCGACGCTGGAAGAGGTCGAGACCGCGATGCGGGCCGAGATCGCCCGGATCAAGGAGGAAGGCGTGAGCGAGGATGAGCTCGAGCGGGCCAAGAACCGCTTCGTGCGCAGCATGATCTTCGCGCGCGACGACCAGTCGAGCATGGCGCGGATCTATGGCGCCGCGCTGGCCACCGGCAGCACCGTGGAGGACGTCCAGGAATGGCCCGAACGCATCCGCGCCGTCACCGTCGAAGACGTCAAGTCGGTCGCGACGCGCTATCTTGCCGACGACGGATCGGTGACCGGCTATCTGCTCCCCGACGAGAGCGACCGGACATGAGGATCGAAGCGATGAATCTCTCCTTCCAGACCGGCAGGCGGCTCACCCGGGCGGTAGCGGCGGGCGCGTTCGCCCTCGTCCTCCTCGCTGTGCCGGCGATCATGCCGGCGCATGCCGCGGTCGAGATCCAGGAAGTCAGGTCCGAAAGCGGCGTGACGGCCTGGCTGGTCGAGGACTACACGGTGCCGATCGTCACCGTGCGTTTCGCCTTCGAGGGCGGCAGCAGCCAGGACCCCGACGGCCTGCTCGGCCTCGCCGGCCTGATGAGCGGCCTCTTCGACGAGGGCGCCGGCGATCTCGACTCGGAGGGCTATCAGCTTCGCCTCGACGAGATCGGCGCCGAGATGAGCTTCTCGGCCAGCAGCGACGCGATCTACGGCGAGATGCGCATGCTCGCCGAAAGCCGCGACGATGCGTTCGAGATGCTCCGGCTCGCCGTCAACGAGCCGCGCTTCGACGAGGGCCCGGTGGCGCGCATCCGGAGCCAGATCGTCACGCGGATTCGCGCCAACCAGCGCGACCCGCAAGTGCAGGGCCGCGAGAAATTCGCCAAGGCGCTCTATGGCGACCATCCCTATGCCGAGCCGAATGACGGAACCGTCGAATCGCTGCGGGAGATCGAGCCGGAGGATCTGCACGACTTCCATGAGCGCGTCTTCGCGCGCTCCAACCTCAAGCTCGCCGTGGTCGGCGCCATCGGCGCGGACGATCTGCGCGAGGCGCTGGACGAGGTCTTCGGCGGTCTGCCGGCGCAAGCCGAACTCGACCCCGTCGAGGACGTCGCGCCGGAACTCGGCCAGGCGGTGCACTTCCCCTACGAGCTGCCGCAGGCGTCGATCCAGCTCGTCTATCCGGGCATCGAGCGGGAGGACCCGCAGTTCTTCGCCGCCTATCTGATGAACCATGTTCTCGGCGGCGGCACCTTCTCGTCGCGCCTCTTCAACCAGGTGCGCGAGGAGCGCGGCCTCGCCTACGGCATCGGCTCCTATCTCCGCAACCTCGAGCACACCAGCTCGCTGGTCATCGTCACCTCGACACGGGCCGAACGCGCCTCCGACACGCTCGCCGTGATCGAGGAGGAGATCGCCAGGATGGCCGCGGAAGGGCCGACCGAGGCGGAGCTGGCCGCGGCCAAGACCTATGTGATCGGCGCCTACCCGATCAACAATCTCGATTCGTCCAATGCGATCGCCCGGACGCTGCTGGAGCTGCAGCTCGACGATCTCGGCATCGACTATATCGAGCGGCGCGTCGACGAGATCAATTCGGTGACGGTCGAGCAGGCGCGGGCCGCGGCCGAGCGCCTGCTGACCGCCGAGCCGGCGCAGCTCGTGATCGGCCCGCCGCTCGACAACGGAGGCTGAGGACACCATGGAAAGCACCCCGATGCTCGCCGATACCGGACATGCCGACACCGCCACGGCACCGAAGAGCCGCGGCAGCGGCCCGCGCGTGGCGCTCGCGCTCGGCGGCGGCGGCGCGCGCGGGCTCGCCCATATCCATGTGATCGAGACGCTGGACGAGCTCGGCATCAGGCCGGCCGCCATCGCCGGCTCCTCGATCGGCGCCATCATGGGCGCGGCGATGGCCGCCGGCATGAGCGGCCGCGACATCAACGACCATGCGCGCTCCATCCTCGGACGGCGCGGCGAGGTGGCGAGCCGCATCTGGCGCGCCAGGCCGGGGACCTTCACCGAATTCGTCAGCAACGGCGTGCGCGTCGGGCAGTTCAATGCCGAGCGCATATTGCGCGCCTTCCTGCCGCAGGCGATCCCGGACCGCTTCGAGGAGCTCGACATCCCGCTGCGCGTGTGCACCAGCGACTACTACGCGCATGAGGAATATATCTGCGAAAGCGGCGAGCTGTTTCCGGCGCTTGCCGCATCGGCGGCGATCCCTGCCGTGTTCCGCCCGGTGAGGATGGGCGAGCGCCTGCTCATCGACGGCGGCATCTGCAACCCGGTGCCGTTCGATCTGCTCTGCGACAAGGCCGATATCGTCATCGCGATCGATGTCGTCGGGGCGCCGGCGCCGGATTTCCGCCGCCGGCCGACCAATCTCGACCTGATGTTCGGCGCCAGCCAGATCATGATGCAGTCGATCCTCGCCCTGAAGCTTCAGAAGGCGCGGCCGCATATCCTGCTGCGCCCGCCGGTCTCGCATTTCCGCGTCCTCGACTTCATGAAGATGGAGCGCGTCATGGCCGAGACCGTGGCGATCAAGGACGAGCTGAAACGGGCGCTGGAAGTCGCTTTCGTCCGGCACGGATAACCAGCTTCGGACCTTCCAGCCATTGCGGATGCGGCGCGCGGTCAATAGATGGTGCGGGCAGGATCGTTTCATCCATACCGAAAGCGACGAATGACCGCCGATCTCGATTCAACCAGGCTCACCGACCTCGTCTCGCGGCTCGTCGACGCGGCCCGCATGGCGGGCGCGGACGCCAGCGACGCGGTCGCGGTGCGCTCGCGGTCGAAGGGCGTTTCGGTCAGGCTCGGCAAGGTCGAGAGCACCGATGCGGCCGAGAGCGACGACGTCTCGCTGCGCGTCTTCGTCGGCGACCGGGTCGCCAGCGTCTCCGCCACGGCGAGCTCCGATCCGCATGCGCTGGCCGAACGCGCCGTCGCCATGGCCAAGGTCTCGCCGCCCGACCGCTTCCAGACGCTCGCCGACAGTGGCCGGCTGGCCGGCGAGATCGAGGATCTCGACCTGTTCGACGCGACCGAGATCGATGCCGAGCGCCTGCGCGAGGATGCGCTCGCCGCCGAGGACGCCGCGCTGGCGATCGACGGCGTCACCAATTCGGGCGGCTCGGGCGCGAGTGCGGGCCTCGGCGGGCTGGTGCTCGCCACCTCGCACGGCTTCCTGGGCCACTACACGGCCAGCCGCTTCTCCCGCTCGGTCTCGGCGATCGCCGGCGAAGGCACCGGCATGGAGCGGGACTACGACTTCTCCTCGCGCCTCCATTTCGCCGATCTCGACGCGCCCGAAGACATCGGCCGCAAGGCGGGCGAGCGCGCGGTGCGGCGGCTCAAGCCGCGCAAGGCGGCGACCGGGCCGGTCACCATCGTCTGCGATCCGCGCATGGCCCGCGGCATTGCCGGCCATCTCGCGGCAGCGATCAACGGCGCCTCCGTGGCGCGGAAGACGAGCTTCCTGCGCGACATGATGGGCAAGCAGGTCGCCTCCGCGGCGATCACCGTGACCGACGAGCCGCGGCGCCGGCGCGGCCCCTCGTCGCGCCCCTTCGACGGCGAGGGCGTGGCCGGCGAGGCGCTGACCATGGTCGACAAGGGCGTGCTGCAGCACTGGTTCCTCTCCACCTCGACCGGCCGCGAGCTCGGCCTGCCGACCAATGGCCGGGGAGTCCGGGCCGCGTCCTCCGTTTCGCCGTCCTCGACCAATCTCGCCATCGAGCCCGGCGAGCAAAGCCCGGAACAGCTCATCCGCTCGCTGAGATCGGGATTCTACGTCACCGAGGTGTTCGGCCAGGGCGTCAACATGGTCAGCGGCGAATACAGCCGCGGCGCGTCCGGGTTCTGGATCGAGAATGGCGAGATCGCCTGGCCGGTCTCCGAGGTCACCATCGCCGCCAACCTCAGGGACATGTTCCTCAACATGACCCCCGCCGACGACCTCGACCGCAATTTCGGCACCGCCGCCCCGACCCTCATGATCGAAGGGATGACCCTTGCAGGCCAATGACATCGTCGGAACGGATCTTGCGGCGGATCTCGACCTGCTGCGCGAGGCGGCGGCGGAGGGAGCCCGGATCGCGCTCGGCTATTTCCGCAAGACGCCCGACGTCTGGATGAAGGAAGGGGCCTCGCCGGTGAGCGAAGCCGACATCGCCGTCGACCGCTTCCTGCGCGAGACGCTCTGCAAGGCGCGGCCCGACTATGGCTGGCTGTCGGAGGAGACCGCCGACAATCCGGACCGGCTTTCCGCGCGGCGGACCTTCGTCGTCGATCCGATCGACGGCACCCGCGCTTTCATCGACGGCAAGCGGACATGGTGCGTGTCGGTCGCGGTGGTGGAGGATGGCGAGCCGCTCACCGGCGTGCTCGACTGCCCGGCCCGCCAAGAGGTCTATCTGGCGGTCAAGGACGGGAAGGCGACCAGGAACGGCGAGACGATCTCGGTGCGCGCGCCGGCGCACCCGCCGAGGATCGGGGGGCCGCGCGCCCTTCTCAACCTCGCGCCCACCGACATGGACGGCGGCGAGAAGGTGCCCTATGTGCCGTCGCTGGCCTACCGGATCGCCATGGTAGCCGCGGGCGAGCTCGACGCAACCTTCGTAAAGCCCAATTCGCATGATTGGGATCTCGCCGCGGCCGATCTCGTCCTCGCCTGCGCCGGCGGCAAGGTGCTCGACCCGAGCGGCAGGCGCCCGCGCTATGCCGGGCCACAGCCCAGGCACGGCGCGCTCGCAGCGGGAAGCGGGACGCTGCTGGAGCGGATGGTGCCGGTCATCGCGGCCTATGAGGCCTGAGCGCGCATTATGGTAACGATATTGCCTTAGAGAGTTCACACGTCCGCGTTCGCCCGCGCATTCGACCAAGAGATTCGGACCGTTCCCATGACCGAACCAGCCCAGAAGCAGCTCCTCCATCTCGTCTTCGGAGGCAAGCTCAAGTCGATCGACAGCACCGAATTCAGCGATCTCGACGAGCTCGACATCGTCGGCATCTATCCCGACTACAGATCGGCCGAGATCGCATGGCGCGCCAAGGCGCAGGAGACGGTGGACAACGCCATGATGCGCTATTTCATCGTGCATCTGCACCGCCTGCTCGACCCGGGCGCCAAGTGAACGGCGAAGCGCAAGGAAAGATGGCGTCGATGAGCGAGCCCGACGCACGGTCGCGGCCGCCGCGCTCGCGGCCCCTGAAGAGCTTCTGGAAGTCGATCCGCAAGCCGCTCGCCGGCTCGCGCCTCGTCAATAGCGCGCTTGCAGGCCTGCTCGCCCAGGCCGTCCGCTTCATCGCCTGGACCAACCCGCCGGTCGCCGGCTCCAACGATCCCGATCCGCTGATCGCACGCCATGCGCCCTGCATCGGCGCGCTGTGGCACGGGCAGCATTTGCTGGCGCCGGCGGTCAACCCGCGCCGCCACAGGATCGTCGCCATGTTCTCGCGCAGCGCCGATGCCGAGCTCAATGCAAAGGTCGCCGAGAGGCTCGGCTTCGGCATCGTCCGCGGCTCGGGCGGGCGCGAGAATTCGCGCGGCGTCGACAAGGGCGGCGCACGCGCCCTGATCGCGCTCAAGAAGACGCTCGATTCGGGCTGCAGCGTCGCCATGATCGCCGATATCGCGCGCGGCAAGCCGCGCCAGGCCGGGCTCGGCATCATTACGCTCGCCAAGGTCTCGGGACGGCCGATCATGCCGATTGCGGTGGCCACCAGCCGGCGCAAGGTGCTGGAGCGGAGCTGGGACAAGACGACCATCAACCTGCCCTTCGGGCGCCGGGCGCTGATCGTCGGCGAGCCGCTGCTGGTGCCGCCGGACGCCGATGCCGACATGATGGAGCGCTGCCGCGCGGAGTTGACGGAACGGCTGGATGCGGCGACGCGGAGCGCCTATGCGCTGGTCGACGGTGGCAGATGAGCGAACGCTGGGCGCGCTCGATCCTGACCACCTACCGCCTCACCGGGGCGGCGGTCTATCCGCTGATCGGCGGCTATGTCGCGTGGCGGGCAAGCAAGGGCAAGGAGGACCGCGCGCGCCGGCGCGAACGCTACGGCCAGGCGAGCCGGACGCGGCCGAAGGGGCCGCTGGTCTGGGCCCATGCGGCGAGCGTCGGCGAAACGATCGCCGTCTCGCCGCTGATCGAGCACATCCACGGGCTCGGCATCGACGTGGTGCTGACGACCGGCACCGTCACCTCCGCGCAGATCGCCGCCGAGCGGCTTGCCGGCAGCGTCATCCACCAATATGTGCCGCTCGACCTCAAGCCTGCGGTCAGCCGCTTCCTCGACCATTGGTCGCCCGATCTCGCCATCATCGCCGAATCGGAGATCTGGCCGATGACCATCCTCGAGCTCGGCGCCCGCCGCGTGCCGCAGGTGCTCGTCAACGGGCGCCTCTCCGACCGTTCCTTCTCGGCCTGGCGCAAGCGCGCTTATCTCGCCGAGGCGCTGTTCGAGAACCTCGCCCATGTCGTGGCGCAGTCTGAGATCGATGCCGAGCGCTTCCGGCAGCTCGGCGCCCGGCCGGTGACCGTGTCCGGCAACCTCAAGGTCGACACCTTTCCGCCGCCGGTCCGCGAGGACGAGCTGGCGCGGCTGCGCTTGGAGATCGGCAACCGCAAGGTCTGGGCGGCGATCTCCACCCATGACGGCGAGGAGAGGGTCGCGGCCGAGGTCCACAAGATGCTGCGGCCGCGCCATCCGGACGTGCTGACCATCATCGTGCCGCGGCACCCGGACCGCGCCGACGCGATCGCGACGGATTGCGCCGCGCTCGGCCTCACCGTGGCGCGGCGCAGCGCCGGCGACCATATCGGCGAGCGCACCGACATCTTCATCGGCGACACGATCGGCGAGATGGGCCTTTACCTGCGGCTCTCCGACATCGCCTTCGTCGGCCGCTCGCTGTCGGGCGGCGGCGGCCAGAACCCGCTCGAGCCGGCGATGCTCGGCACGGCGGTGCTGTCGGGCCGCAACGTGCAGAACTTCCGCGACAGCTACCAGAAGCTCGTCGCCGCCGGCGGCGCTAAGTTCGTGCGCGACCGCGACATGCTGGCCGGCGCGGTCAACTATCTCCTCAACAACAGGCAGGCGCGCGAGGCGATGATCGCGTCCGCGCAACGCGCCGTGGAGGAGATGCGCGGAGCGCTCGGCAAGACGATGCAGGCGCTCGAACCCTATATCCATCCCCTCGTGGTCAAGGCGCGGCTCAAGGACGAAGCCGCCTGCGGAGACTGACCGATGGTTACGGAGGCTCCCCCCTTCTGGTGGCGCGAGTCCGACTGGCGGGCGTGGCTGCTGCTGCCCTTCTCCTCCGCCTATGGCGCCGTCGCCCGGCACAGGCTCGTCAACGCGCCGCGCCATCCGGTCGACGCGCCGGTGCTGTGCGTCGGCAACCTGACCGTCGGCGGATCGGGCAAGACGCCGCTGGCGATCGCGCTCGCGAACCATGCGCGTGGCATGATGCTGAAGCCGGGCTTCCTGTCGCGCGGCCATGGCGGCAGCGTCGGGGCGCCGCATCTGGTCGACGCCGATCACGACAGCGCGCGCCATGTCGGCGACGAGCCGCTGCTGCTGGCGCGCGCCGCACCCACCGCCGTCACCGCCGACCGTCGCGCCGGGGCGGAATTGCTGCTCTCGGAAGGCTGCGACTTCATCATCATGGATGACGGCTTCCAGAGCGCGCGCATCCATATCGACTATTCGCTGATCGTGGTCGACGCGCGGCGCGGCATCGGCAACGGCCACGTCATCCCGGCCGGCCCGATGCGTGCCGCACTGGTCGACCAGATGCGCTTCGCCGACGGGGTGCTGCGGCTCGGCGAGGGGGAGGCCGCGGAAAAGGTCATCCGGCACGCCTCGCGCGCCGGAAGGCCGGTCTATGACGCGACGATCCGCGCCGCGGCGCCGCCGGCGATCGCCGGGCGCGGCTGCCTCGCCTTCGCCGGCATCGGCGACCCGCAGAAATTCTTCGACACGGTGGCAAACGTCGGCGCGCGGGCCGAAATCACGTCGAACTTCCCCGACCATCACTTCTACAGCGACTACGACATCGAGGAACTGGTCCAGACGGCGGAAGCCAGGGACCTGCTGCTGGCCACCACCGCCAAGGACGCGGCGCGCCTCGCCCATGGCTCGGAGGCGATGGAGGAATTCCGCCGACGCCTGCATGTGATCGATGTCGAGGTCACCTTCGAGGTCGACCAGACGCCGCGGACGATCATCGAGGACACGCTGGCGGAATGGCGTCGCCGCCGGCTGAGGCAGACCTAGCCTAGCCGCGCTGGCCGAGCGACGGATCGCTGTCGATCTCGCGCTGCAGCGAGGCGGAAGCGTCGGCATAGGGCTCCTGGCGCGCGACGCTCCAATATTTCAGCTCCTCGAGCGGGATCGTCGCGCCGGTCACCGCGCAGCGCACGAAGGCGCCCGGCGTCATCACCTGGAAGTCGCCATCCAGATAGCGGATCCGGGCTTCGCGCCCGCCTGGCCCTTCGAACCGGTTCATCACAGCATCACCTCGCGCCGTCTGGTTGCGCGAAAATACCAGGCGGGTCAAGCGGCAGGATTTGGCCGGGGCCGGCTGAAGGCGCGCCGTTCCGCCTCCACGGCCTCGCGGCAGACGCAGCCTTCGATATGGTCGTTGACCAGCCCCATCGCCTGCATGAAGGCATAGACCGTCGTCGGGCCGACGAAGGACCAGCCGCGCTTCTTCAGGTCCTTCGAGATGCGCTTCGAGGTCTCGGTGGTCGGATTGGCGATCAGCGTCGCATAGTCCACCGTCGCCGGACGCTCCGCCCGGGACGGCTCATGCGCCCAGAAATAGGCGGCCAGCGAGCCGTGCTCCTCGGCGAGCGCCACGGCGCGGCGCGCATTGTTGAACACCGAGGCGATCTTGCCGCGATGGCGGATGATGCCGGCATTGCCGAGATGGTGTTCGATCTCCGCCTCGTCGGCCCGCGCGAGACGCTCGAAATCGAAACCGTCGAACGCCTCGCGGAAATTCTCGCGCTTGCGCAGGATGGTCAGCCAGGAAAGGCCGGACTGGAAGCCTTCGAGGCAGAGCTTCTCGAAGAGGCGCCTGTCGTCGCCGACCGGGCGGCCCCATTCATGGTCGTGGTAGTGCAGATAGTCGGGCAGGTTGGCATGCCATGCACAGCGCAGGACGCCGTCCGCCCCCTCGATCAATCCCGTCCTTGCCGGCACGCTTTCGGACATCGCCCGTCTTAACTCCCGTTTAACCAGGCTGCTGAACCGCCCGGTAACCACAGCGCAAGCTTTACGCGACATCGGCAATTTTATGAAACCGCGTTCACGGTTTTTCGTGCCGTCTCATGACAATCCTTGTCGCCAGGCCTTGTCGCCAGACCGCCTGCCGGCGGCGGTGACGGTCAAGTTTGGCAACGAGTGCGTCCGATGAAGACACAATTCCTGCCGCTCGCAGCGGCCGCCCTGATCGCTTCCATCGTCCCTTCCTCCGCGCAGGACCGATACGGCCAGCGGCCGCCGGTGGTGGTCAGCCCGGACCTGTCGGCGCCCTGGGTGATGCAGTTGCAGCGCGCGCCGGTCGGCGTGCCGGCGCATCAGCGGCAGCGCTATCAGCACCTGCCGCAAGGCACCGCGGTGCGGGTGGCGCCCCCTCCGGCCGTGGAGCGCCGCAGCGTCGCCGTTCCGGCACCCGACCGCGTCGAGACCGCCGCCGTGCCGAGCGCACCGCGCGACGCCGCACCGCGGCTCGACCCGAAATATCTGCCGCAGGTGGTGGATTATCACGGGCCGCACAAGGCCGGCACGATCGTCATCGACACCAACGAGAACCTGCTCTACCTCGTCGAGGAGAACAGCACCGCGCGGCGCTACGGCGTCGGCACCGGCAAGCCGGGCTTCGAATGGGCGGGCACCCACAAGGTCACCATGAAGCGCGAATGGCCCGACTGGCGCCCGCCGGCGCATATGATCGCGCGCGAGCGGAAGAAGGGCCGCATCCTGCCGGCGCATATGGCCGGCGGGCCTGAAAACCCGCTCGGCGCCCGCGCGCTCTATCTCGGCTCGACGCTCTACCGCATCCACGGCACCAACCAGCCCTGGACGATCGGCAACGCGGTGTCGTCCGGCTGCATCAGGATGCGCAACGA
>CAYYZC010000026.1:0-3640 GCA_964475605.1 uncultured Chelativorans sp. | reverse complement strand
GCCGGCCGGCGCCGGGCCGCCATAGGCCCAGTCGAGCAGCTTCACCGTATGGACGACCGGCAGCCGGCTCGCCGAGGCGATCTGGGTGATGCAGCCGATATTTCCGGTGGCGACGAGATCGGCCCCGGTCGCCTCGACGTTCTTCACCTTGCGGTCGCGCAGCCGGGCCGAGATCGCCGGCTGCAATATGTTGTAGGTGCCGGCGGAGCCGCAGCACAGATGCCCCTCGCGCGGCTCCCTGACCGAAAAGCCGGCGCGTTCCAGGAGCTGCTTCGGCTGCCGCGTGATCTTCTGGCCGTGCTGCATGGAGCAGGCCGAATGATAGGCGACGGCCAGCCCCGGCCGGATCGCGGGCTCCGGCAGGTCGAGCCCGGCGAGGTATTCGGTGATGTCCCTGGCGAGAAGCGACACCCGCGCGGCCTTCTGCGCATAGGCCGGATCGAGCCGCAGCATGAAGCCATAATCCTTCACCGTCGTGCCGCAGCCGGAGGTGGTGATGATGATCGCGTCCAGCCCCTCGCCCTCGATCTCCGCAGTCCAGGCGTCGATATTGCGCCTTGCGCCGGCGAGCGCCTCCTCCTCCCGGCCCATATGATGGACGAGCGCACCGCAGCAGCCCTCGCCGGGCGGAGCCACGACCTCGATGCCGAGGCGGCCGAGCAGCGAGACGGTGGCGGCATTGATCCCCGGATCGAGGACCGATTGGGCGCAGCCGGACAGGATCGCGACGCGGCCGCGCCGGGCGCCGGCGGGAAGCCCTGACCTCGTCGGTGGCATCGGTTCCGGCAGGGACAGGGGCGCGAGCTTCAGCATCGCCGCCAACGGGCGCAACGGCCGGACGGCATCGAACAGGCCGGCAAGAGGCTTCGCCAGACGGGCCGCCTTCAGAGCGGCGCGGAAGCGCGCCGGATAGGGCAGGATGGCGGCGATCATCGCCCGCACCGCACGGTCGGCCATCGGGCGGCGATAGGTCTTCTCGATATGCACCCGCGCATGGTCGACAAGATGCATGTAGTTCACGCCCGAGGGACAGGTCGTCATGCAGGCGAGGCAGGAGAGACAGCGGTCGATATGGGTGACGACCTCCTCGTCGGCCGGCCGGCCGTTCTCCAGCATGTCCTTGATCAGGTAGATGCGGCCGCGCGGGCTGTCGAGCTCGTTGCCGAGCGTCACATAGGTCGGGCAGGTGGCGGTGCAGAAACCGCAATGCACGCATTTGCGCAGGATCTGCTCCGATTCGGCGACATGCGGATCGGCAAGCTGGGCAAGGGAGAAATTGGTCTGCATGATATCTATCCCATCCGGCCCGGATTGAGGATGGCCTTGGGGTCGAACTGCTCCTTCAGCCGCTGCGACAGCGCGGCGAGCGCGGGCGCCTGTGGCTGGAAGACGGGAAGGCCGGCGCGCAGCACTGCGGGCGCGCGGATCAGCGTCGCATGACCACCGCCATGTTCCGCCACCAGCGCGCGGATCAGCTCGGCTTCCGGATCGCCGTCGATCCGCACCCAGATCAGCCCGCCCTGCCAGTCGTAGAAGACGTCGGCAGCGGCCCGCATGCGCAGCGCCATCACCATCTCATGGCCCCGCGAGGGCGCCATGGAGATGCGCCAGACCGGCCGCTCCGTGCCGTCTGCGAAGGGCAGGCAATCGCGGATCCCGCGCCACAGGCTTCGTGACTGCAGCTCGCCGAGCCGTTCCTGCGTCCCGCGTCCTTCGAGCACGCGCCTCAGCAACTCGAACCGGGCGCCGACCGATGGTTCGAACCCTTCGAGGCGGAACAGCGTCGCGCCCCTGCCCTTCAGCGCGCCATTGAGCACGCGCCCCGTTACCGTCTCCGGCAAATGGGCGGCACCCGCCACCTCGCCGCTCGAACCCATGGCGAGCGCCATCGCCTCGGCGGCTTCCGCCTCCGTCAGCCCATGCAGGACCAGCGTCGTCTCCGTCTCGGCGGCCGGCAGGACCTTGAAGGTCACGTCCGTCACCACTGCCAGCGTGCCCCAGGAGCCGGCCATCGCCTTCGACAGGTCGTAGCCGGTGACGTTCTTCACCACCCGGCCGCCGGACTTGAACGCCTCGCCGCGGCCGGAGACGGCCGCGATGCCCAGCACATGGTCGCGCGCCGCACCCGCCTTGATGCGCCGCGGCCCCGAGAGGTTTGCCGCCAGCACCCCGCCGATCGTTCCGTGGGCCGGGACGCTTCCGAGCAGCGGCGCATAGTCGATCGGCTCGAAGGCGAGCTCCTGGCCGCTCGCGGCGACCAGCGTCTCGATCTCATAGAGCGGCGTTCCGGCGCGCGCGGAAAGCACCAGCTCCTCCGGCTCGTAGAGCGTCACACCGGTCAGTTGCGACAGGTCGAGCGTATGCTCCGTCTGGGCCGGCCGGCCGATGCCGCGCTTGGTCCCGTGGCCGAGCACTTCCAGCGGGCTTTCTTCCGAGACCGCCCAGCGGACGGCTTCCAGCACCTCGGCCGGGGAGGTGGGGGTGAATGTGGTCATGGATGACCACCTTGCGCGCCGATCCACCGGCCCCCCTCTCCGTCTCGGGCTTCGCCTGAGCCACCTCTCCCCCGTTTTGCGGGGGCGAGGAACCCAAGTGCTTCGAGGCCGCGACTTCGGCGAGTGGCAGTTCCTCGCCCCTGCGCAGCGGGGGAGAGGTGTCGAGCGCAGCGAGACGGAGAGGGGGTCAGCACCTCAACAACCATGATCGTTCCGTTTGCTTGGGCCGGCATAGACGAAGCGCAAATCAGGTGCGGCTACATCGTCGCCTAGGTGGCCGTCGAGCGCCGCCAATATCGTTTCGCAAACGCTGCGCGTCTGTTTCAGCGCATCGGTATTCCAGAAGCGCAACACGGAATATCCGTTTGCACGCAGGAACTCGTCACGCCGGCGGTCATATTTGCTGTCTGCGTGCTGGCTGCCGTCCAATTCGATGATCAGTTTCGCCTTCCGACAGGCGAAGTCAGCAAAATAAGGTCCGATCGGCATCTGCCGGACGAATTTGTGACCACCCAGTCGGCTGGCCTTCAGCTCCTTCCAGATGACAGCCTCGGCCATGTTGTCGCCCTGCCGCAACGAGCGGGCGCGGGCTATGGATTTCGGCGAACGGCGGCCCGGATGATCGGCCAGCCCCCTCTCCGTCCCGGGCTTCGCCCGAGCCACCTCTCCCCCGCTTCGCGGGGGCGAGGAACCCTCATTCTGAGACGCCATCCTCAAAACCTCGGAATGTCCGGGAACGCCACCTGGCCGCGGTGCACATGCATGCGGCCGAGCTCGGCGCAGCGGTGGAGCTGCGGGAACACCTTGCCCGGATTGAGCAGATGGTTCGGATCGAAGGCGCATTTGACGCGGATCTGCTGGTCGAGATCGGCCTTGTCGAACATCTCCGGCATCAGGTCGCGCTTCTCCACCCCGACGCCATGCTCGCCGGTCAGCACCCCGCCGACCTTGACGCAGAGCCGCAATATGTCGGCGCCGAAGGCTTCGGCCTTGTCCAGCTCGCCCGGCCGGTTGGCGTCGTAGAGGATGAGCGGATGGAGATTGCCGTCGCCGGCATGGAAGACGTTGGCGACGCGCAGCCCGTATTTCTCCGACAGCTCGCGCATGCCGGAAAGCACCTTCGGCAGCTCCTTCCTCGGGATGGT
>CAYYZC010000025.1:0-20084 GCA_964475605.1 uncultured Chelativorans sp. | reverse complement strand
TCCTGGATCAGGTTCCAGCCGAGCCGGTATCGCCAGTCGCCCAGCACCTCGTCCGTGACCGGGGTGCCGTAGACGACGGCGTCGTAGAAAGCCTTCGCTTCGCCCGTGGCGGCCCAGAACCACCGCAGCTTGGCGGCTACCCCCTGCGGGGTGGTGGCCGGAATGCGATGCAGGCGTTCCAGTGCCTCGATGACGACCCGATCGTAAGGCTCATAGGCTTCGTCCTTCCAGTCGTCCGGCAGCGAGTCGCGAACCCGGCTGGCCTCGATCCAGTCGGCATAGGCCCTCAGGAGTTCGGTGTCCGGGTTGGCCGACGGCTCCAAGGCCGCGATGTGCCTGGAGGCCATGCCCGAAATGTCTTCCAGGACGCGCCGAGCCAAAGACCGCGCCCAGTCCGAAGCGTCGTCACTCTCCAGAAAGCCGACGAGCTGCGACAGTTTCCAGGCCACGATGATCGGGTTCAGGGTCGGAGAGGCGAAGATCCGGTCTTCGAGCGCGGTGGAGATTCCATAGGTACCGAGAACACTGACGGCGGCCTGCGACGGGCGCGTATTGCCCTCGACGATCGATGCGCAGGAACAGCGCCCGATGAGGTCGAGCATCTCGCTATCGGAGAGGCTGGTGGGTGGGGGGTTATGCACGGCGCACCCCCGCGCCCGGGGCGCTGAACAGGTTCGTGCGTGGCAACCGCATCTGATCGAAATCCGAGAGAGCGACTTCGTTCGGCTCTTCGAATTCGTCGGGTTCCAGATCGCCATTTTCCTCCGCGGGATCGTCATCCTCCGCGGGGTCATCGTCTTCGTCGTCGATGCTCAGCGCGCCGAACGCTGTCAGGAAATCGATCAGATCGGCGTCGACCTTGACGAGCAGGAAGGTGCCGCCGCCTTTCGCGGGGCCGATCAGGTCGGCACCTTCGATGATGCGCGCGACCGCTTCTTCAGCGTCGCTGCGCGTCCAGTTGTGGAGCCGTTGCAGCGGCGCGGGGCCGACCGACGGCGTACAAGCTCTGGTGATCATGAGCGTCTGCCTTCATTTGCGAGGCACTACCAACGAGTGGCAATGGGCAGACGCTAATGGTTGATACGGATGGGTGTCAATCTGATACGATTATTCCTATGACTATCATTCCGGAATAAGGCTATGACGGTTCTTGGAGGCCAACCACGGTATGGATCGCATCCAACTCCTCCAGGGATACGAGGAACTCCCTGTCACGGGGCTGATACTCGCGCAGGACGACGCCAGCGGAATCGTGCCGGACGAACTCCTTCACCAGCACGGCCTTAGTCTTCTTCACGACGATGACGCCCGATCCGGGCGCCGGGGGCTTGTGCGGGTTGACATGTAGGAGTTGCTGAGGCCGGAAGCGCGGCATCATGGACTCCCCGACGACATACATGCCGTACGGGCTGCGCGCGTTTTTCAGGTAGGCCGGGCGGTCGATCCAGTCGATAGGCCCGTCCTCCAGGAACATTTCCTGGTCAATTCCGCCGCGCGCAGCGGCCATGATGGGAAGCGCCTGCTGCCCCGTGAGCGTCGCCCGCGGTAGAGATTCAGCGCCACCGCTGAATAGCTGGTGGACTTTGTCACCGACCCTTGGTGGCCGAGCGATCTTTGCGCCCTGGTTGGCGGCCGGTGCCGTCTTTGCCATAGCGGTCGCGACTAACTCATCCGGATGCACGCCGAGCGCAGGCGCCAAGCGAACAGCATAGTCGAGCGTCAGCCGCATCCGGCCCGTCTCGAGCTTCTGAATAGTCGGCTGCGACGAGCCGATCAGCTCCGCAAGCCGCTCCTGGCTTAGGCCTGCGGCCTGCCGGATTTCGCGTAGGGTCTTCATACCGAATTTATAGACACGGAATAAGTCATTCGCAAGCAGATTTTTCTTGCCGATTAATCGTCACTTTCGGTATGGGTAGTCGGCATAACGCTCGACGAATGGCCTGTCCGATGAAGCTTCATGAATGGATGACCCTCACCCGCACCACCGAGGACCAGTTGGCCGAGATGACGGGGATCTCGCAGGCGAGCATCAACCGGTATCGGCGCGGGCCCCGCATTCCGATGCGAGAAGCGCAGGACAAGATTGCGCGCGCGACGCAAGGCGCTGTCACACGGGACGACTGGCCGAAGCCGCCGCGCCGCCGCGGGCGTGGCGGGGTCGACTGGACGAAGGAAATGCGGGCGAGGTTGATTGCCGGCATCCAGCGTGACGAATCGCTCCGCAGCATGGCGATGGCGATCGGCGTGAACCAGAACGCCCTGACCGTCGGCTTTTACCAGATCGCCCGCGAGATCCTGATGAAGGACGCGCGGAACACGACGCCTTCGAGGTGACGAGACAAGGCGGGGGGTGGTCCGGGAATACCCAATACCGGACGGGCATCTCCTTCGGCGCCGACGGTCACGCCCTCCGCTTCATCCTTTGACCGTATTGCCGAAGGCTCCTGACCGACGCCGGAGGTTTCACATGGACACCAACGCGCCCTTCTTCCGTTCGGAGGCACCGCTTCCCGACGACAGGGACGAGTGCATTCGAATGATGTCGGACCTGACGTTCGACATCGATTCCATCACCGCCCAAATCAAGCTCGCAACCCTCGCTCATGAGAGCGGAGAACGCAGGATCAACTTCGACTGGCTGAGCCGAGCGCAGAGGTCGATCAGCTACAAGCGCCGTGATCTCAGACGACTTCAGGCGCATTCCGCTCGGCTGAAAGAGATCGAGAAGGCCAAGCTTGAGACCATTCTTCTCGACGTTCTGCGTTCTCGGTTCGACGAGACGGAATGGAAGGTCATTCTTTCTGAAGCATACGAGGCGCGGGACCGCCATCTCGCCGGCCTCGATGTGGAAAAGGTGTCCTGACGATGGCGCTGCGCATCATCACCGCGGACCAGCGCCTCGCCCAGCGCCGCGGCATCAAGGGCGTCATCGTCGGGCCCAGCGGCATCGGCAAGACCTCGCTGCTCTGGACGCTCGACCCGGAAAGCACGCTATTCGTCAACCTCGAAGCCGGCGACCTGTCCGTGCAGGGCTGGACCGGCGACAGCCTGGAAGGCCGGACCTGGGAGGAATGCCGGGACCTGGCCTGCCTGATGGGCGGCCCGAACCCCGCGCTTCGACCGGAGCAGCCCTTCAGCCAGGCGCATTACGATTTCGTGCTGAGCCAGGCCGGCGGCTTCGATCTCGCGAAGTACGAAACGATCTTCGTGGACAGCATCACGGTTGCCAGCCGGCTCTGCATGCAGTGGGCGAAGGGCCAGCCGCAGGCACTCAACCAGAAAGGCCAACCCGACACCCGAGGCGCTTACGGCCTGCTGGGCCAGGAACTGATCGCTTGGCTGACGCAGTGGCAGCACGTCAGCGGGAAGAACGTCTGGCTGGTCGGCATCCTTGACAAGAAGACCGACGAGTACAACCGGCCGTTCTGGTCCATGCAGATCGAGGGCTCGAAGACCGGCCTGGAGCTGCCCGGCATCGTCGACCAGGTCATCAGCATGGTCGAGATGCGGACGCCCGAGGGCCAGCCTTACCGCGCCTTCGTCTGCCACACCATGAACGATTGGGGCTATCCGGCGAAGGACCGGAGCGGTCGGCTCGACCTAATCGAGAAGCCGCATCTCGGCGAACTCATGACCAAGATCAGCGGTCCCGCCCGGCCGGTGCCCGAACGCCTCGACACCACCATCCCCACCACCTGACCGACCCGAAGGAGATCCGAGCCATGCTCGATTTCAACGACGCCCCCGAACAGCGGACGGGGGAACCGTTCGCACCCTGCTACGCCAAGCTGAAGGGGACCATCCGCCCGGGCGGCATAAACGGCTTCGGCCCTGGCGACGAAGGCCTGCTGAAGGCCAGCAACAGCAGCGACGCGCTGATGCTCGATTTCGAGTTCACCGTCATGCACGGCCCCAATGCCGGCCGGAAGGTCTTCTCGAACATGGTCGTCAGCGGCGGCGCCGTGAACGAGAAGGGCGAGTCCAAGGGCTGGAACATGACCAAGTCGACCCTGCGCGCGATGGTCGAAAGCGCCATGGGGATACCTCCCGCCGACATGAGCGACGCCGCCCGGGCGAAGCGGATGTTCCAGTGCTTCCGCCAGCTCGACGGTATCGAGTTCGCCGCGAAGATCGACATCGAGAAGGGCGGCGACAAGCCCGGCGGCGGGAAGTACGACGACAAGAACGTCATCAAGACGGTCGTCACCCCTAACAAGCCCGAATGGCAGCCGATCATGGCCGGCCAGGACGTGCCTCTGGCCCCCGCCGCGGCGGCCGGTCAGAAGCCCGCCGGCGGGACGCCCTGGGCCTCGGGAGGTGCACCCGCCGGCAACGCTGCGGCGCCCAGGCAGCCCGCCCAGACCTCGCAGCCCGGCGCGGCGCCGGCGTGGACGCCGGGCCAGCCGCCGGCCCAGGGGGGCCAGCAGGCCGGCGGTGCCAAGCCCGGCCCTGCCTGGCTCAATGGCTGATGTCGTGAGGGGGTGGCCTCGGGCCACCCCATCCCCCCGATGACAGACGACGAATTCCAGGCCTACGCGACGCGCGAGGCGGCAATGGCGATAGGGGAATGGCTGATCGACGCCAAGGTGCTGGAGAAGCCCGTCCAGGCCCTGCGGCGGCACGAGCTGGAGGCGATGGCCGCCGCGGCCATCTCCCGCTTCATGGTCCTGACGGCCGAGGAGATGGCCAAGGGAAGGCCGCTGCTGCCGGAAGTCATCCTCTTCGGCGGGTAGAGCGCAGGAAGCCCTGCCGCCTCTGCCACCGCGAGGACCGGGGGTTCGGCTTCGTCATGCGGGACCGACCCGAAACGGGATCCGCCGGCCGCATCGCGAAGTTCTGCAGCATGCGCTGCCTGGATGTCTGGTCGTCCCTGCACAAGAGGACCCAAGGCATGATCGACATGACCAAGACCGAGAAGGCGGCGATCAAGGATGCCCGGCGCCCCTTCGCCGAGGTGCTGACCGAACTCGGGCTGATGGAGCACTTCTACAACCGGTCGGCCGAGGACATCGACCGGCTGATCACGGCGGCCGTGAGCGGCTTTCAGAGCGCGATGCAGCGCCTGACCGACGACGACATACCCTTCTAGGAGGCCGGCGGAATGAAGTGGCTTATTCGAAGCCTCTACCTGTGGCAAGCCCGCCTTCGGGCACGCCTGAACGCGAGGCAAGATGTTCTTGCCACGATCGAGGGGCTTGGCCTCATCCTCTGGACGTTCATCGTCCTGCTGCTGGCGCTCATCGTTGACGGAGCCTCGGCCCTGGCGCGGCTCCTCTGGAGGCTGACACGATGATCGACCTCAACAGCGGGTCCGGCTACCGGCCGGGCCACGCGCCGCAGGTCCGGCCCGAGCACGCCGTGCTTGACCTGATCGACCGGGGCCTGAAGGCGCGCTCCGCCCAGGAGAAGCGGCGCAACTATCTCGGCGGCTCCCGCCTCGGCGTCTCCTGTCTGCGGGCCCTGCAGTTCGAATACGCCCACACGCCGGTGGATCCGGGGCGTGAATTCTCGGGGCAGACCCTGCGCATCTTCGAGCGCGGCCACCGCTTCGAAGACATGGTGGTCGGCTGGCTCCGGCTCGCCGGGTTCGACCTGCGGACCGAGAAGAGCGACGGCAGGCAGTTCGGGTTCTCGGTCGCGGGCGGGCGCATCGCCGGCCACATCGACGGCGTCATCGTCGGCATGACGACGCCCGAGGCCTGCCCGATCCTCACGCCTGCGCTGTGGGAGTGCAAAGCGCTCAAGAACAAGTCCTGGAACGACACGGTGAAGAAGGGGCTCGCCGCCTCGAAGCCGGTCTATGCCGGTCAGATCGCGACCTATCAGGCATACATGGACCTGACCGAGGCGCCGGCGCTCTTCACGGCCGTCAATGCCGACACCATGGAGATCTATGTCGAGCTGGTGGCCTACGACGGGGCGCTGGCCCAGCGAATGACCGATCGCGGCGTGCAGGTGATCAGCGCGACCGAGGCCGGCGAGCTGCTGCCGCGGGTCGCGCAGACCTCCGACTATTACGAGTGCCGCTGGTGCAACTGGCCGAACCGGTGCTGGAGCACGGCATGACCGCAGCGCACCCCGACCTGTTCGCCGACGCAACCGCGGCTGCGCCCAGCGGCGATGATGAGGCAATCGAGCTGATCTGCCGACATGTCCTGGCCTATGCGGATGACAGCGCGCGCATCTGGAGCGTCCCGCCGGGCGCGGTGCGCCGCGAGCTGGTCCGCCGCCTGACAGCGAGGAAGCAATGACCATCACCCCCAGCGAAAAGCAGGCCGAGGCTATCGGCCAAGTCGTCGACTGGTTCCGGAACCGCCGACGCGACCAGCAGGTATTCAGGGTTTTCGGCTATGCCGGCACCGGCAAGACCACCATCCTGAAGCTCGCGATCGAAGAGCTTGGCCTGTCGTCCTTCTGCCCCGTCGTCGTTGACGACGAGGACGACACCGGCGGGCACGAGTCGGGGCGAGGCGTGCTCTACGGCGCCTTCACCGGCAAGGCAGCGCTCGTCATGACCAGGAAGGGCACGCCGGCATCGACCATCCACAGCCTCATCTATCGCGTCTCCGAAGCGACCAAGGAGGAGATGGAGCGCGTGAAGGGCGAGATCGGCGAGCTTCGCGGCAAGCTGCACGGCCTGGGCCCGGCCGAGCGGCTGCTGATCGACGCGCAGATCGGCTCGCTCGAGCTGCGGCTGCGCGACATGCACAAGCCCGCCTTCGTGCTGAACACCGAGAGTGCCGTACGCGACGCCAGCCTGATCGTCCTGGACGAGGTATCCATGGTCGGCGAGGACATGGCGCGGGACCTGCTCAGCTTCGGCAAGCCCATCCTGGTGCTCGGCGACCCGGGGCAGCTCCCTCCGATCAAGGGGGAGGGCGCCTTCACCCAGGCGCAGCCCGACGTCATGCTGACCGAGATCCACCGGCAAGCCGGCGAGAGCGCCATCATCCGGCTCGCGACCATGGCGCGCCAGGGGCAGTTCATCCCTTACGGGCAGCACGACGATTTCGTCTGGAAGATGCGCCAGATCGATGTCGGTCCGGCGCAGATGCTGCGCGGCGGCCAGCTCATCTGCGGGAAGAACGCAACCCGCATGCGGCTCAACAACGCCATGAAGGCCGCCGCCGGCTTCCCGGGCGCCTATCCGATCGGGCAGGGCGAGAAGATCATCTGCCTGAAGAACCGCAACGACCTCGGCATCGTCAACGGCATGTTCCTGGAGCTGGAGGACATCGAGGACGTCAGCGAGATCAGCTTCAGGGCCGTGGTCCGGACGGAGGACGGCGACCTGGTCGGCGGCGGCTCGAAGGAGGAGCCGACGAAGCAGCTCATCTACAAGGGCCACTTCGACGACCATGTGCGGCTCGACAAGGAACGCGAGCAGCGTGACCACTGGTACAAGAAGTCGCTGATCGAAACCGCCTGGGGCTACGCCATCACCTGCCACAAGAGCCAGGGCAGTCAGTGGGAAAACGTCATCGTCTATGACGACGGCCTTGGGAAGACGCAGGAGGACCGGAACCGCTGGCTCTATACCGCCATCACCCGCGCCGAGAAAGGGTTGGTGCTGCTTGCTTGATCTGAACCCGGCTCCGGCGGGGCCGGCCATGATCGACCTGAACGACACCGCGCCGCAGCGTCGGGTGCTGCCCGACGATCGTGACGACATCGACCGCGCGCTGCGCGACCAGGTCGAGGCGCTGGTCACGAGCCTGCGAGGGCAGCACCCCAACAAGGCGCTGTCCACCGACGTGCATCTGCGCTACGGCGCCAAGGGCAGCCTGCATGTCGTCGTTGCCGGCAAGGACAAGGGGCGCATCACCGACTTCGAGGCCGGCGGTGAGAAAGGCATGGGCCCGATCGACTTCATCATGGCCGAGATGATGGTGCCGGTCGGTGAGGCATTGCGGTGGGCGCGTGATTGGCTCGGCATGCAGCCGCCACCGCCCCCGCGGCCGGTTGTCGAAGACGAGGGGGAGCCGACCGACACCAGCGCATGGGCCCGGCAGCAATGGAGCGAGGCCGTCGACCCGACCGGCACGGTCGCGGAGCGCTACCTTGTCGAGCACCGCGGGATATCGCGGAACACCGTCAGCCATCTGATCGCCCTCGATGCGATCCGCTTCCATCCTGGCCACCGCGCCAGCGACAAGCCGGGCGCACGGCCGTGGCCGGCGCTGCTGGTCAAGGCGACCGACGCCGCCGGCGAACTGCAGGCTATCCAGGCCATCCGGCTTAACCCGGTGACGGCGCGCAAGGTCAGCGGCATCCCGGCGAAGATCTCGAACGGGCCGCTGACCGGTCACTGTCTGATGCTCCCGGCCGAAGGGGATCCGGTGCTGGCGGAGGGACCGGAGGACGGCTTCAGCCTATGGCAGGAGGTCTGCCGGCCGGTGCTGATCGCGTTCGGCGGCATCGGCAAGGTCGTCGACCTTGTGCCGGGCGGCTCTGTCACGATAGCCCGCGACGGCGATCTGCCCGGCTCGAAGGCGGACCGGGCGCTCGCCAAGGCTTGCGACGTCCTGGTTGAGCGCGGCCGCACCGTTTCGGTGACGGCAACCCCCGAGGGGAAGGATGCGAACAAGATCCACCTGGAGCAGGGCGGCCAGGCGCTGCGCGACCTTGTCGCCGGCGCAACCCGCTGGCGCGAAGTCCTGGCCCCCCAACCGTCACCATCCGCGACGGGGTGGCAGCCGGCACCCGGTGACCTGACAGCGGCCGCGGGCGCGCTGACACGGGAATCGCCGCCGGAGACGATCACGGCTTTGCTTGGCCAGATCATTCAGGCCAAGCTTGACCCGATCCAGCAGCGCGCCATCCTTGAGACGATGAAAAGCAAGACCGGCATGTCGATCGACGTGCTGACGAAGGGGATGCAGGCGGTTCGGCGCCAGGCCGTGGCGACCCGCGACGGCTTCGCCGATATCTGCCGGCGGTACGTCTACGTGAAGACGACGGATTGCTTCTGGGATCGCGTCGCGGCCGAGATGGTGCCGCTCCAGGCGGTCCGAAACTATCACTGGCGCGACATGCCGGCCGGCGAGGCCGGGAAGGTCAATCCTCTCGAACTGATGCTGCAGGACGAACATCACGGCTGCGACCGCGTTGACGCTGTTACCTTTCTACCCAACGGTCCGCTGATCATCGAGCCGGATGGCCCGGACGGTGTGCGGCAACTCAATATGTGGACCCCGCCGGATCTGAAGCCGGAGCCTGGAGATGTGAAGCCGCTGGTCGATCATGTCTGGTACTTGCTCGACCAGGACCCGGTCGCGGTCAATTACTACCTGGATTACATGGCCCATTTGGTGCAGCGCCCAGACATCAAAATGCATTCCTGCATCCTCGTCATCGGAGGGCAGGGCATTGGAAAGTCGACGGTCTACAACATGATGCAGCATCTACTTGGGCGGAAGAACTGCACCGCAGTCAGACAAAGCGATCTACAAAGTCAGTTCAATGAATGGATCGAGGCGAAGCAGCTCGTCATCGTGCACGAGCTGCGCCAGCTTCAACGGCAGGGGTTGGCGGAAGACCTTAAGACCTACATCACCGACCCGACCATCAGGATCAACAGCAAGGGCCTGCGAACCTACGACTATGAGAATCGGGCCAACTTCCTGATGGCATCGAACCACCGGGACGCCGCAGAAATCGATGACGACGACCGCCGGTTTTTCATCTGGCACAGCAAAGCGCAGAAGAAGCCGAAGGAATACTTCAACACACTGTACGGATGGTTCGATGCCGGTGGATGCCGGCACATGCTGCACTATCTGCTCAATAGGCCGTTGACGAACTTCAACCCTTATGCGGAACCGCCGATGACGGAAGCCAAGGCCCAGATCATTCAGGAGAGTCGGGGCAGCATCGAGGGGTATCTACACGAGGCGTTCGAAACGAGAAATGCTCCCTTTCAGCATGATCTCGTCAATGTCACCGACGTGGTCGATTTTCTGGTCAAAGAAAAAAAGATCAACATCAGTCACAAGAAAGTAACGTTGTTCCTCCGGTCAATCGAGGCAGAATTGCTTGGGTCGAAGCGTATAGACAATGGCCGCAGACAAGTCAAAATTTGGGCGATCCGGGATCAGGCGAGTTGGGCCGAAGCCCCGGAAAGCGTGATCGACTATTCTTTCCGGTCACCTTGGGCGGCTTCGTGAGGAAACGTCCATTTGGATAATGAGGGTGCAATGAAGAAGAAAGAATTCCGCCAAACTCTGCCCTATGGCCGCTGGCAGTGTGCTGGCGAAGTTGAGGTTTTGTTCAACCGAGATTACCAGCCCATCAGAAGACGATACGCGGACGGCCGCATTGAAGTGCCGGACGCAAAAGAGTGGATAGACTGGAAGACGCAAGAGTATTTCTACACCGATGCCAATCCTCCCGATCGAAACCGAGCAACGAGACTGCGGTGCGAGCGAATTCTGAACGAGTGGATTCCGAGCAAAGGAGATGCCCTGTTATTCGCAGAGAGCATGCACACTAGGCGCACACCTTAAGAACTCTCTGCCGCTCCACGACGACGTCGTGCAGGCGGTTCAGCTCGCGCTCGGCATTG
Organism: uncultured Chelativorans sp.; assembly: GCA_964475605.1. Lineage (GTDB taxonomy): Bacteria > Pseudomonadota > Alphaproteobacteria > Rhizobiales > Rhizobiaceae > CAYYZC01. The sequence continues at coordinate 9,520 of CAYYZC010000025.1, read as the reverse complement.
ACCTGGTGCCGCGCCACTGCCCGTCCCTGAGCCGCGATGCGGTCGGCCTTCAGCGCCGCCCCGACGTGCGCGTCCGGATGCTCGCCCGGCCCCAGGATGGCCGCGACGCGGGCCCGCAGCTCGGCGCGAGCGGCGATGAAGACCTCGTTGACCGTCCTGGCCTCGAACATCCAGGGCCGGCCGTTCAGCGACCGCGTCCGCCAGGAGCCGTTCGGCTCCTCCATCACCTCCATCTGCGCGGTAGCGCCGTTCAGGCGGACGGTGGCGGACGTGAACTCGGTCGGCAGGCCATAGCAATCGCCGACGACGTCCAGCCCTACCTTCAGGGCCAGCATGTAGGGGCGCGTATCGCGGCCGCGCTCGCTCCCGGCCAACTCGGTGATGGTCTGCTCCTGAATGACGACGGCCTGCACCACCGGCCAGAGCAGCGGGCTCACGGCATCGCAGGCGCGCCGCACGCGAGCGATCCGGTTGGCCGCGTCGATCGCCGCGGTCTCGAAGCACGCCCCGCCGCCATTCCCCAACAAGCCTCGGCGGCTGTCCGGGTCGGCCGGCTGGCGAACCATCATCGACAGCAGGTCGTCCTCGCGGAGCGCCTGGCCGGCTGAGAACTGCCGGCCGGTAAGCCGCCGGCTGCCGTGCAGCTTCTGGAGAGGCGTGCGGACCCGATACCGGACGACACCAACCGCATCGGCCGGCTTCTCGGTGATGTCGCGGCCGGCGACCTGGTTCTTCTTCCGCTGCGCCTTCATGCGACCCCCGCGGCGCCGGCGAGATGGCGCGCACCATAGAGGGCGAGCAGCACGGCCTCGGCCCGGCCGTCATCCTTGGCGCGGGCCCACAGATCGGCGTAGCGGGGCATCAGGGCGGAAGCCCGAGCGCGAGCCGCCGCCTTGCGCTCCCTGTCGCCCAGGCCGCTCGGCAGCCCCATGCGGCGCTTCCAGGTGACCGGAGCGATGATGTCGAGCGGGTGGTAGTTCGCGACCACCACGCCCTCGACGATGCCGGCATTGCGGCCGGTGCGCAGGGTCTGTCCGGCGCCCTGGTTCCGACGCGTGCCGACCAGCTCGAGGAAGACGTGCCGGAGGTCCGTCCGGTCGAAGGTGCGGGCGAGTGCCGCCCGGTCCAGCTCCAGGCCGCCGCCCTTCCGGGCCGGCAGCGTGGGCATGTCCTCGACCAGCAGCCGGCCTGAGATTGGATCGAGAAAGGCAATCGCGCCGGAAAGGCCCGGGTCAATGCCAACTATGAAATTGGACATGAAGGAAGGTGCCCCTTGAGCAGCTTCCTTCGGCGGCGACGGTCGATTGAATTATGCTTGAGGCGGATCCGTTGAGCAACGTCGGCTTTGCGACGGGTCAGGGCAACCGTCGCGGTAACCGTCGCAAGGAAGTTGAAGCTAAATCAGTAGCTTAATGAGCCTGCGCCGGCCGCATCGGCTGCGACGGTTCTCTCTACTATTATATCAAGAGCGTGTGTATGGAATGCCTGAGATGATATTGGCCCTCCATTCCTGTGTATTTTTCTCATTTTATGCGTGGCAACCGTCGCAAAGTAAGGAAAGTGAAGGAAAATCAGTGGTTTAGGAGTGCGACGGTTCAAGCGAGAACCGTCGCAAGATCGGTCGCAACCGCCGCAAACCGGGATCGGCTGCGGAAACGCTCTTCTGTGCCACTATGGTAGTAATTACTTGGGCTGTATTTAGTTTTAGCTTGCCAAGTGGCGGGGATTCGAGTAGATCTTGCTACAGTCGCTCGTCGAGTGACGTAAGGCATGAACAGCCCGCCCGGTCCTCCGAGGCGGGCTTCGCGTTACCGGACTTCTTCGGGATGCTCTTCGAGGTATCGGCAAGCCAGTTCGGCTTCGCGATCGATTGGGGCTTTGCCGCCTTCCCGCTTGACGTATCCGCGTCTCGTGATGCCGAGCGCATTGGCGGCCTGCTGCTGAGTGATGCCGAGACGTTCCCGCCATGCGCGGAGGTCTTCGACCGTCCATGGGGTGCGAGCGACTTGATCGGTCATGGCGTTAGGCTTAGATTTGATTCCGAGGTGGACGGCGGAAGCTGGACCCTTCCGCCGTCCGATCCGCTAGAGCTTGATGGTGAGGTCAATCACCACCCGGCCCCAGCGGACCTTCACTCGGATCATCAAGCTAAGCTCACCTCCTTTCTGTTTCGTGGCGGGGCGGCCCCTCCGTCCCGTCCACGAGTTCAGTTATAGGGAACTGAGTTCACCTAGTCAATCGAAAAAGGGAATTCAGTACCCGTTTTTTGCGCCCGCCCGGATCCGTCCGAGGCGGGCTTTCTGCTATCTGGGCCTCGATGCCTGGAGGATTTCCCCCAACTCCTTCTCCGTCACGGCACCGGCCGTTGATGCCCTCGGCCATGCCCCGCCGTGACGGAGAGGGAGAACGGTGGACAGGGGGCGCAGCAAGGATCGGATGGGCGTATGTGCCGCCCCTACCCCTTAACGCATAAATGATTGGAATGGCTTGGGTTTTCAGCCTCTGGCGGGAATTCCCCGCTGCTTCCGCCAAACGTTCTCCCTGCCTCGTCCCGGCGCCGATCGCGACCGAGTGACGCCGGACCCGCCAGCGTTGGCGGGTCGCCTGGAGGTCCCATGCCCTCACGCCCTCCCGTCTTCCGCCCCGCCGGTTGGAAGTCCCGCCCCCAGGCGGAGCGAGACCGCAGCCCATGATCAACGTCCAGGTCAACAGGGAGTGGCGCCGCTTCGAGCGGGCGGCCCGGGACTTCGGCAAGGACGCCAAGTTCGCCGCCGTCGTCGCAGCCACCCGCACCGCCAAGCTCGCTCAGGCCGAGCTGGTCAAGGAGATGTCCGACGTATTCGACCAGCCGACCCGGTACACGCTGAACAGCACCTTCGTCCGGTCGGCCACCAAGGCCAACCCCCGCGCATCGGTCGGCTTCAAGGAGTTCGCCGGCAAGGGCACGCCCGCCACCCGCTACCTGATGCCTCAGGTCACCGGCGGCGCTCGTCGGCCAAAGCGGTTCGAGCGCGCCCTGCAGGCCGCAGGCATCCTGCCCAAAGGCTGGTACGCCGTGCCGGGAGACAGCGCCGACCTCGACGGCTACGGCAACATGTCGAGGGGGCAGATCACCAAGATCCTGTCGGCGGTGCGCGCCAGCTCGGATGCCACCCAGAACCGGAGCGCGACACGGAAGAGCCGGGGGCGGCGGCGCAAGGAGCAGTACTTTGCGGCCAAGCCTGGCGCACCCCTGCCGCCGGGCATCTACAAGCGGGGAGGGTCGAACAACCGTGATGCGCTCCCGGTGCTGTTCTTCGTGAAGCGGGCGCCGCAGTACAGCAGGCGCCTCCCCTTCGAGCAGATCGTCCGGGGCGTCGCGTCGCGGCATCTGGCCAGGGAATTCGACAGAGCGCTTGAGCAGGCGGTAGCGGCGACGCGGAGGCGGGTGGCGTAAAGGCAGGGCCAGCGGGGGCCCCTGGGACCGAAGCCGCCTGCGGGTAATTCGGACCCCGACATTCGCGTGTTTTCCGACCGCCGATGCAACGCAACACCGTGTTGCGGGAGGATCTCGCCCTGTGGGGGTCGCACGCTAAACCTTTGATGCGGCGGCCGAAAGCGACGGCTGCCTGTGCGGCGCCGTGTTGCGCGGCGGTGGAGAGGCGCAACGCAACATGACGAAACGCAACAAGCTCCTGAGCAAGGCAGAGTACGCGGCCCGGATCGGGGTGAATCGATCGCAGGTGACGCGCTACTGCGCCAAGGGCATGCCGACCCATGCCGGCATGATCGATCCCGAGGAGGCGGATTGGTGGCGGGAACAGAACCTCGACCCGACCAAGCCGAAGTCGAAGGTCACTCCGCCGCAGCAACGGAAGGCGGCGATCGAGAAGGGCGCGGCCGAAGTCGAGAAGGCGGCGCGGCCGGCGTCTCCTCCTCCCGCGCCAACCGTTCCCGCGGATGGCGAGGCGGCCACTCCGGCATCTGGAGTGATGGTCCGCTTTCCCGACGGCACGGAGATGGACCTGGGCCAGATCGGCGACCTGCCGACGGTGACCCGCATCGACAAGTTCTGGGCCGGCGAGCTGAAGCGCCGGGATGCGATGGTTCACGACCGGGAGCACCTCCCGCGGGCCGATGTCGAGGCAGCATCGACGGCGGCTGTGCTGGCCCTGAAGACGTCACTGATGGGCTTGCCGCGGCGCCTAGCGGGCAAGCTTGAAGGGAAGGGGCTTGCCGAGCGCGAGCAGATCATTCGGGACGAGATCAAGATTCGCCTGGAGGCGGCGGCCCGGAAGATGGCCGGTGTTGCGGCCGGCGACGAGGTGGTAGAGGGGGATCCTGATGGGGCCGAAGACGATGACGCGGAGGGCGGTTGACCTTCTGCATCAGTGGTCGGCCATCCTCCGGCCGCCGCCGAAGCGGTTCACCGACGAATGGGCTGCGGCCTCGGTCGAGATGCCACCGACCTCGGCTGAGCCCGGCAACTACGACGCGGGTCGAACGCCCTACGTGATCCCGATCATGCGGGCCTTCGACGCCGCCCGCTGGCGCCGCATCGTCGTTGTCATGGGCTCGCAGATGGGGAAGACGCTGACCTTCGCCATCGTGATCGGGCGATGGCTGGACGACGACCCGGTGCCGATCATGTATGTCGGCCCGGATCGGAACTTCGTGGAGGACACCTTCGAGCCCCAGTTCATGGGGCTGCTGCGATCCTGCGCCTCTCTGGTCAGGAAGACCTTGTGGGGCAAGGCGCATAAGAAGGTCCGGAAAATCATCAACGGCGCCGTACTGCGGCTTGCCTGGGCGGGATCCGCCTCCCAGCTCGCCGGCCAGCCGGCCGGCCTGGTGCTGATCGACGAACGCGACCGTATGGGCGACCTGAAGGGTGAGGGTGACCCCGTCGTTCTCGGCACCGCGCGTCTGTTCAGCTACGCCAACGGCAAGCTGGCGGTCATCTCGACGCCGCTGGAAGGCAACCTCGACGCCGAGGCGCACCCGGTCACGGGTATCGTCCATTGGAAGGTTGCCGATCCGGAGGAACTCTCCAGCCCGACCTGGGCACTCTGGCAGGAAGGGACGCGGTACGAATGGGCCTGGCCGTGTCCCCATTGCCGGCAATACTTCGTGCCGCGCTTCGCGCTGCTGCGCTGGCACAAGCCCGAGGGGCGGAAGGTCACGGCGGCCGAGGCGAAGCGCTCGGCTCATCTGGCCTGCCCGAACCCGGACTGCGACTGCAACACGGCCGGGCTCGTGATCGAGGACCGGCACAAGGCATGGATGAACGAGAGGGGCCGGTTCATCGCCCCGGGCCAGACGGTCACGGAGGACGGCGTCGTCGTCGGCCCGGAGCCGGACACCGAGACGGCGTCCTTCTGGGTTTCGGGGCTGGCGTCTCCCTTCGTCTCCTGGGGCGAGCGGGCGGCCGCATGGATCGCGGCGGTCCGGTCGGGCAAGCCCAGCGAGATTCAGGGCGTCATGAATACGGGGTTCGGCGAGCTGTACCGGATCTCCGGCGAGGCGCCGAAGCCCGAGGTCGTCCAGTCGCGCCGGCTGCCCTATGCCATGGGGACTGTTCCCCACGGAGCCCAGCGGCTGGCGCTGACGGTCGATGTCCAGAAGGACCGGCTCTACTACGTGATCCGGGCATGGGGCGCGCGATGGGAAAGCTGGCTGATCAAGGCGGACGCCCTGTTCGGCGAGACCGACCAGGATCACGTCTGGGACGATCTGGCGGCCGTGCTCGAGGCCACGTACGAAGGGCATGCCATCGAATTGGCCCTGATCGACTACGGCTATCGGCCAGGCGACAAGGTGCGTCGCCCAACGCATGCCGTTGCCGATTTCTGCCGCCGCTTCGGATTCCGGCGGGCTCGCCCGATCCGGGGCAAGGCAGACCTTCGGTCCCCGATCATGTCGTTCAAGCTGGACGTCGATCGGACCGGAAAGAAAAAGACGTCAGGCGTCACCGGCCACGAGTTGGATACGGATTATTTCAAGTCGTGGGTCTATGCACGCCTGAGTTGGCCTGTTGATCAACCCGGCGGGTGGCACCTGCCAGAAGACATAGACGAAGAATACTGCCGGCAAGTCGTGTCGGAGAGTCGCATCGCTTTGCCTTCCGGACGCGGGCAGTGGAAGGCCCACGGCGATAACCACTATCTCGACTGCGAGATGATGCAGGTGGCCGCTGCCACGCTGATGCAGGTCGCCACCCTGCGCCCGCTACCCGAGGCCGCACTGCCAACGACCCCGATCGCCCCGAGCCGGCCGGCCCGGAAGGTCGGGCGCGCGTCGTACCTGGAAAGGATCAGGCAATGAGCTGGACACAAGCCGATGTGGACGCGCTGAAGAAGGCCATCGCCGAGGGCGTGCGCGTCGTGCAACGCGGTGACCGGCGCGTCGAGTACCGGAGCCTGGACGAGATGCGCCAGGTGCTGGCGATGGTGGAGGGCGAAGTCTCGCCACCGGCCCGGCCCGTCCGGGCTTTCCGCGTTTCGACGCGCTCGGGATACTGACTATGCTGCGAACCGCACAGACCAGGGTGAGGGTGAAGGGCACAGGCCTCTACCTCGCCGATATGCAGGCGTCCATGTCGGCGCCCGGGGCGGAGACGCCGGCCTACCACGCCGCGTCGACCGGCCGCCGAATGTCGGGATTCCGCCCGACCGGCGCCGGGCCGAACGCCATCGTTGCCGCCAATGCCCCGGAGATGGTCCGGCGCTCCCGCGACCTGGGGCGCAACAACCCGCACGGCAAGAAAGGGCTCGGGCTCTACCAGAAGCACATCGTCGGCACCGGCATCAAGCCGAGGTCGCTGTGCTCGGATCCAGGCGTGCGCGAGGCGCTGCACCAACTCTGGGCCGATTGGACGGACTACTCGGATGCCGATGGCGCCTATGACTTCTACGGCCAGCAGGCCGAGGCCGTCGGCGAGATGGTCGAGGGCGGGGAGGCCTTCGCCCGCCTGCGCCCCCGCCGTCCGAGCGACGGATTGCCGGTGCCCCTTCAGATCCAGGTGATCCCTACTGAACAGGTGCCGCTGCACTACGGCATCCCGAACGGCGGCAACTCGGTGATGCAGGGTATCGAGCGCGACCCTGTCGGCCGCCGGGTAGCCTACTGGATGTACCGGCAGCACCCCGGCGACGGCAACATGACGACAGCGGCCGATTCCTGGCAGATCTCCCGCGTCGACGCCGCGGATGTCTGCCACCTCCGCCTTGCACCGGCCGGACAGCTTCGGGGACTGCCTTGGCTCGCCACGGCGATCACGACGCTGCACCAGCTCGGGCAGTGGCGGGATGCAAGCCTGCTGCGCAAGCAGATGGTGACCATGCTGGTCGGCTTCGTCCGCCGCAGCATCACCGGCACCACCATGACGGAAGAGGAACTCGCGAGGGCCTGGGGCGAGGTGCAGGCCGAGTTGGGTGACCTGCCGGCAGTGGCGCTGGAACCCGGCACCATGCAGTACTTGGAGCCGGGCGAAGAGGTCCAATTCTCGGATTGGAAGGAGACAGCCGGACAGGATGAGGTGTTCGAACGCTCCTCGCTCCGGACGGTCTCGGCGGGGCTGGATGTGATCTATGAGGAACTGTCCGGCGACTGGAAGGATACGACCGATCGGACATTCAGGGCTGCGTTCAACACCTTCAAGCGCGGCATCCGGATGTATCAGCATCACCTCGTCGCCTTCCAGTTCTGCCGGCCGATCTGGTTGCGCTGGGTCGACGTGGCGGTGGCGAGCGGCGCCCTCAAGGTGCCGTCCCGGATCACAGATGCCGACCTGAAGAGGGTCGAGTGGATCCCGGAGCGCTGGGAATATCTCAATCCGAAGCAGGACATCGAAGCCGCCACGGCGGAGATCGATGGTGGTCTCACGTCGCGGGAAGCGGCGGTCGCCGAGCGCGGTGACGACGTGGAGGAGGTCGACAAGAAGCGCGCCTCCGACCGTGAGCGCGAACGTCGTCTCGGCCTCCAGCAGAAGAAGCGGGGCGGCGCACCCGACAAACCCGAGCAGCAGGACGATACGGAATGAGGACACCGCAGCGCTTCCTCGCGAGCCTACTCAATCGGCCGCAGTTGATCGAGCCGGCAGCCGGTGCCGCGGTCCTGTCGGTCCTGGCGCCGGAAGCCCGGCTGGAGGGCTACGACGACGAAGCCGACAACGACGCCCGCGAATACCGGGAATACCAGGTCGTCAACGGCATCGCCGTGATCCCCATCATCGGAGAGCTTGTCCATCGGGGCGGCAGCCTCCGGCCGGTGTCCGGCCGCTGCTCGTACCAAGCCATTGCCGATACCTTGGCGCAGGCCCTGGCCGATCCCAGCGTGTCGGCGATCCTGCTGGACGTCGACAGCCCGGGAGGCGAGGCGGCGGGGTGCCTGGACTTCGCCGAGCGCGTCCGGTCCATGCGGGGCATGAAGCCCCTCTGGGGCAGCATCAACCAGCGGGCCACGTCGGCGGCCTACGCCATCGTGTCGGCCTGCGACCGGGTGCTGATCGGGAAGGATGCGCATGCCGGGTCCATCGGCGTGGTGTCCTACCACACCGACATTTCGAAAGCGCTCGGCAAGGGAGGCATCGTCGTCACGTACCTCTATGCCGGGGCGCGCAAGATCGACGGCGTGCCGGCTTTGCCGCTCTCGGACGAGGCGCGCGCCGTGTTCCAGGCGGACATCGACGCGATGTACCAGCGCTTCTGCGAAGTCGTCGCGGCCAACCGGGGCCTGACCGTCGAGGCGGTCAGGAAGACGGAGGCCGCCATCTACCGCGGCGAGGACGCCGTGAGGGTCGGTCTCGCCGACCAGATCTCAACCATGGAGGAAGCCATCATGGCTTTGGAGAGCAAGACGGCTCCCTCCGGCGCGCGCCTGTCGGCGCCGACGGACGGGCCGAAGATGGAAGATCAGACGCAGGGAACCGGTCAGTCGGCGCCGCAGACGCAGCCCGCCCAGCCGGCGAAGGCGCCGGAGGCTCCGGCCCCCAAGCCCGAGGACGGCCCGGCCGACCCGGTCGCGGTGGCCGAGGCCTGCGCCAAGGCGGGCTATGCCGATCTGGTCGCCCCGCTGCTCCGGTCCAAGGCCAGCATGACGGCGGTCACCGCCCGACTCGCCGAGGCGAAGGCCATCGCCGATGCCGGTCAGCGCCTGCGTCAGCCGGTGCTGGCGAAGCGGCTGATCGCGGAGGGCGTTTCCGAAGCTTCGGCGCGCGCCATCCTCGGCGATGCCGCGGCGGGTCCCGGCCGCCGACATCCGCTGGTGACGCCATCCGCGCCCTCGACGCCAAGCTGTTTCGGGACCTCAAGGCCACCTGGGGCCAGGCCCTGGCCATCGTCCTGGTCATCGCCGCCGGCCTCACCACCTTCATCATGGCGCGGACCAACCTCGACACCCTGCGCACCACCCGCGACGCCTATTACGCCGAGTACCGCTTCGCCGACGTCTTCGCCTCCCTGACCCGGGCGCCGGAGGCCCTGCGGCAGGAGATCGAGACCCTGCCCGGCGCGGCCCGGGTGGAGACCCGGGTGGTGGCGCC
>CAYYZC010000024.1:18022-20714 GCA_964475605.1 uncultured Chelativorans sp. | reverse complement strand
AATTGTTCGGTCTCAAGATGGGAGCCGACGACTTCATCAAGAAGCCGTTCTCGCAGCGGCTGCTGGTGGAGCGGGTGCGCGCGGTGCTGCGCCGCGCCAATGCCCGCGAGGCGGCCAAGGGCGGGGCGCCGCAGGCCAAGTCGCTGGAGCGCGGCCAGCTCGTCATGGACCAGGAGCGCCACACCTGCACCTGGCGCGGCGAGCCGGTGACGCTGACGGTCACCGAATTCCTCATCCTGCATGCGCTCGCCCAGCGCCCCGGCGTCGTCAAGAGCCGCGACGCGCTGATGGATTCGGCCTATGACGAGCAGGTCTATGTCGACGACCGCACCATCGACAGCCACATCAAGCGGCTGCGGAAGAAGTTCAAGGCGGTCGACAACAGTTTCGACATGATCGAGACGCTTTATGGTGTAGGATATCGCTTCCGCGAGATCTGAACCCAGAGTCTGTTGAGCATGGCGGCAGACGCCTTCAAGACGACCAAGCCGGCGCGGCGCCGCGCCGGCGGCCCCACGATCTGGGGCCGCCTCAGCCAGGCCGTGCGCCGCTTCTTCGGCCATCACATGTTCTCCTCGCTGACGCGGCGCATCCTGTCGCTCAACCTCGCCGCACTCGTCGTCCTCGTCGTCGGCATCCTCTATCTCAACCAGTTCCGCGACGGCCTCATCGACGCGCGCGTCGAGAGCCTGATGACGCAGGGCGAGATCATCGCAGGCGCCATCGCCGCCTCGGCGACGATCGAGACCGACACGATCACCATCGACCCGGAGAAGCTGCTCGAACTGCAGGCCGGCCAGAGCCTGCCGCCCGATACGGGGCGGCTGGAGAGCCTCGAATTCCCGATCAATCCCGAAAAGGTCGCGCCGGTGCTGCGGCGGCTGATCTCGCCGACCCGCACGCGGGCGCGCATCTATGACCGCGACGCCAATCTGCTGCTCGATTCGCGCCATCTCTATTCGCGCGGCCAGGTGCTGCGCTACGGGCTCGAGGATGTCGACGGCATCGAGATCCCGATCTATGACCGCATCGCCAACTCCATCGCCGATTTCTTCCGCCGCGACGATTTGCCCATCTATCACGAGCAGCCGGGCGGCAGCGGCGCCGGCTATCCCGAGGTCAACAACGCGCTGGCCGGCGAATCCGGCCATCTCGTGCGGGTCAGCGAGAAGGGCGAGCAGATCATCTCCGTCGCGGTGCCGATCCAGCGCTTCCGCGCCGTGCTCGGCGTGCTGCTGCTGTCGACGCAGGGCGGCGACATCGACAAGATCGTCGCCGCCGAGCGCCGCGCCATCCTGCGCGTCTTCGGCGTCGCGGCGCTCGTCACCGCGATCCTGTCGATGCTGCTCGCCTCGACCATCGCCAATCCGCTGCGCCGGCTCTCGGCCGCGGCGGTCAGGGTGCGGCGCGGCGGCGTCAAGAACCGCGAGGAGATCCCCGACTTCTCCGACCGCCAGGACGAGATCGGCAATCTCTCTGTGGCGCTGCGCGACATGACCCATTCGCTCTATGCCCGCATCGACGCGATAGAGAGCTTCGCCGCCGACGTCGCCCACGAGTTGAAGAACCCGCTGACATCGCTGCGCAGCGCCGTCGAGACCCTGCCGCTCGCCAGGAACGAGGAGTCGCGGCAGCGGCTGCTGGAGGTGATCCAGCACGACGTGCGCCGGCTCGACCGGCTGATCTCCGACATCTCGGACGCCTCGCGGCTCGATGCCGAGCTCGCCCGCGAGGATGCCGACAAGGTCGACCTGCACAAGCTGCTCGGCGAGATCGCCGCCGTCTCGCGCGATCCGGGACGGCACAAGAAGACGGTTGAGATCGAGCTTCGCACCGCCAAGCGCGGCCAGTCCGCCAAGAGCTTCGTCGTGACCGGCCACGATCTGCGGCTCGGCCAGGTGTTCACCAACCTGATCGAGAATGCGCGCTCCTTCGTGCCGGAGCAGAACGGCCGCATCGTGCTCACAATGTCGCGCGAGGGCCGCTTCGTCGTCGTCACGGTGGAGGACAACGGGCCGGGCATCCGGGTCGAGAATATCGACCGCATCTTCGAGCGCTTCTACACCGACCGACCGACCGGCGAGGCCTTCGGCCAGAATTCGGGCCTCGGCCTGTCGATCAGCCGGCAGATCATCGAGGCGCATGGCGGACGCCTCGGCGCCGAGAACATCGTCGGCGCCAAGCCGGGCGACATCAGGGGCGCGCGCTTCATCGTCACCCTGCCGGCCGAAGGCTAGGACCCCGCTTGTCCCAGCCCGGCGTCCATGGCTGCGCAATCCTCGCCGGAACACGCGGCATCCTGATCTGCGGCCCGTCGGGCTCGGGCAAGACCAGCCTGGCGCTGGCCCTCGTCGACCGGCTGCGGCACGGCGGTCGTTTCGCCCGCTGGGTGAGCGACGACCGCACCCTTCTCGAAGTGCGCGCCGGCCTGCTCGTCGCCCGCGCGCCGGCGCCGATCGCCGGCCTGGTCGAGATCGTCGGTGCCACGCCGACCGGGATCGCCAGCGAGCCGGCTGCGGTCATCGACCTCCATGTGCGGCTGGTCGAACGGGAGCAGGCGCCGCGCTACCAGGAGACGGCTTCAGAGGTGCTGGAAGGGGTGGGGCTGCCGACGCTCGACCTGCCGCAACGGCGCACCGAACAGTCGGTGAATGCGGTCCTGTCGACGCTCGGCTACCCGTTTCCCGTCTAG
>CAYYZC010000024.1:0-17922 GCA_964475605.1 uncultured Chelativorans sp. | reverse complement strand
GCCGTTCACGCGCGAACAACTTCCCGAATCGGCATCGCTTTCGCGCGAATCGTGACTATTTGGGGCTTGTCAAAGCGAAACTGCTCGACAAGATAGCGCCTCCTGTTGCCTGCCCGGCTTCGGGAGGGAATTGGTTGCGCGTGCCGCGTCGCGCGGGGTGCTGACGGGGAGATTGAGTGACAAATTGCCGATGTAGACCCTTCGAGGCCTTGATTGAAGCAGTTCTGTTTCCTCGACGGCGGGCCGAGCCTCCCATGAGCCCTTCCCCCTTCCCCCGCGGATCCGACCGATGATCGGGCTCGTCCTCGTGACGCATGGGCGGCTCGCCGACGAGTTCCGCCATGCGGTCGAGCATGTGGTCGGGCCGCAGCAGGCCTTTGAGACGATCTCGATCGGCGCCGACGACGATATGGACCAGCGCCGGCGTGATATCGTCGAAGCCGTCTCGCGCGCCGACAGCGGCGCCGGCGTGATCGTTCTCACCGACATGTTCGGAGGTACGCCCTCCAATCTCGCAATCTCGGTGATGGAGGCGGGCCGGGTCGAGGTCATCGCCGGGGTGAACCTGCCGATGCTGATCAAGCTCAGCAGCATCCGCGCCACCGACGAGATGGATCGCGCCCTCAACGAGGCGCAGGCCGCGGGGCGCAAATACATCAATGTCGCAAGCCAGTTGCTGAGCGGAAAATGAACCGGGACCACCCGACGAAGGACGCCCTGTTCCGCGACCTCTGCATCGTCAACCAGCGCGGCCTGCATGCGCGCGCCTCGGCCCGCTTCGTGCGCACCGCCGGACAGTTCGACGCCGTCATCGAGGTCGAGAAGGACGGCACCCGCGTCGGAGGCACCTCGATCATGGGCCTGATGATGCTGGCTGCGAGCCCCGGCTGCTCGATCAGGGTCCATGCGCACGGGCGCGAGGCCGAAGAGGCGCTCGCGGCGATCGAGGATCTGGTCGCGCAGCGCTTCGGCGAGGAAAGCTGAAGAAGGCCACGATGCCGACATCTTCGCTATAGACATAGCCGCATAAAGATTTCTTTATGTCTTTCTTGCCCCGATCGCCGCGATCTGGTAGTCACCGCGCAATCTCGCGCGCTGCCTTTTCGCGACGTCCGCCTTCGCGCGCAACCATGATCTCAGACGGATGGAGTGAACCATGAGTGGGGACTATGTCGTCGCCGATATCGGCCTTGCCGGCTGGGGCCGCAAGGAGATCGAGATCGCCGAGACCGAGATGCCGGGCCTGATGGCCTGCCGCGAGGAGTTCGGCGCGGAGAAGCCGCTCAAGGGCGCGCGCATCTCCGGCTCGCTGCACATGACGATCCAGACGGCGGTCCTGATCGAGACGCTGAAGGCGCTCGGCGCCGATATCCGCTGGGCCTCCTGCAACATCTTCTCCACCCAGGACCATGCGGCCGCCGCGATCGCCGAGGCCGGCACGCCGGTCTTCGCCGTCAAGGGCGAGACGCTGGAGGAGTACTGGAGCTATACCGACAGCATCTTCCAGTGGCCCGACGGCCAGCCCTCCAACATGATCCTCGACGACGGCGGCGACGCCACCATGTACATCCTGATCGGCGCGCGCGCCGAGGCCGGCGAGGACGTGCTGTCCAGTCCCGGCAGCGAGGAGGAGGAGGTGCTCTTCGCCCAGATCACGAAGCGCATGGCAGAGACGCCGGGCTTCTTCGCGAAGAACCGCGACGCCATCAAGGGCGTCACCGAGGAGACGACGACGGGCGTCAACCGGCTCTACCAGCTCCAGAAGAAGGGGCTGCTGCCGTTCCCGGCCATCAACGTCAACGACAGCGTGACCAAGTCGAAATTCGACAACAAATACGGCTGCCGGGAATCGCTGGTCGACGGCATCCGCCGCGCCACCGACGTGATGATGGCCGGCAAGGTGGCCGTGGTCTGCGGCTATGGCGATGTCGGCAAGGGCTCGGCGGCCTCGCTCGCCGGCGCCGGCGCGCGCGTCAAGGTCACCGAGGCCGACCCGATCTGCGCCCTCCAGGCGGCGATGGACGGCTATGAGGTGGTCACGCTGGAAGACGCCGTGCCAAGCGCCGACATCGTGATCACCGCCACCGGCAACAAGGACGTCGTCACCCTCGATCACATGCGCCGGATGAAGGACATGGTGATCGTCGGCAATATCGGCCATTTCGACAACGAGATCCAGATCGCCGCGCTGCGCAACCTGAAATGGACCAACGTCAAGCCGCAGGTCGACATGGTCGAGTTCCCCGACGGCAAGCGCATGCTGCTGCTCTCGGAAGGCCGCCTGCTCAATCTCGGCAACGCCACCGGCCATCCGAGCTTCGTCATGTCTGCCTCATTCACCAACCAGGTCCTGGCGCAGATCGAATTGTGGACGCGCGGCGGGAAGTACCGCAACGAGGTCTATGTGCTGCCCAAGCATCTCGACGAGAAGGTCGCGCGCCTTCATCTCGGCAAGCTCGGCGTCAAGCTGACCGCGCTGTCCGACGAGCAGGCCGCCTATATCGGCGTCACGCCGCAGGGGCCGTTCAAGCCGGAGCACTACAGGTACTAGGACAAATCGAGATTGGTCCTTTCTTAACCAGTCTGCACGAAAGATGCGGCCGGGCAGTTGGCGGACTGTCCGGCCGAATTTTGTCGGGCACTGCTTTCCGACGATTCGGCGAGGCGTTAGATTGGATCGCAGTGATTCGCGCCGACAATCGGAGGCCGCCGGGGCGTCGTAAGGCGAGGTTTCCGATCGGTCTGCGCCACGCGGCGGAGAGGATTGGGATCAATGCGAGGGGACCACGCACTGGTCGCGGGACGAACCGGCGACAGGCCGCGCACCGATTCGGCCGTGCGGGGAGCCGGCGACCGGCGGCTTTCGCATGTGCCGGGGCGCCGATGGCTGCTCGCCTCATGCGTGCTCACCGCTTCGGTCCCCGCGGCACTGGCGCAGGAGAACGGCCTTCTGGCGGCCGCCACCAGTCTCACCGCCAACACGCTCGACGTCATCCAGTTCGCGCTCTTCGCCGGCATCACCGGCGCGGCGATGATCTCGGCGATCCTGCTGATCCGCGAGCGGGCGCGCACGGCGGCCGAGAATATCGAGTTGCGCGGCCGCGTCGCCGAGCTTTCCAGCGCCCTCCACCGCTCCGACGCGCTGCTCAATCTGCGCGACCAGCGCATCCTCGTCTGGCCGAATGACGGCGGCCGGCCGGAGCTGGTCGGCGGGCTCGGCGCCGAAGGCGGAGCGCCCGAGGACCGGGCCGGCTTCCTCGCCTTCGGCAAATGGCTGGAGCCGCGATCGGCGGCAGCCCTCGAGCGCGCGGTCGCCGAACTGCGCAGGAGCGGCGAAAGCTTCGACCTCGTCATCGAGACGCACAAGGGCGCGCTGCTGGAAGTGCAGGGGCGTCACGCCGCCTCCCATGCGGCGGTGCGCTTCCTCTCGCTGTCGGCGACGCGACGCGAGCATGCCGAGCTGCGGCTCGCGCACCAGGCCGTTGCCGCGGAGAACGAGAGCCTGCTCGCGTTGCTCGACGCGCTGCCCATGCCGGCCTGGCTGCGCCGCCGCGACGGCGGGCTGCAATGGGTGAACCGCAGCTACCGGCAGGCGGTCGACGCACCCGACATGCAGGACGCGATCGCTTCGGGGCGCGAGCTGCTCGGCACCACGGCGCGCGAGGCGATCGCCCGCACCCACCAGTCGGAGCCGGTCTTCTCGCAGCATCTCTCCGCCGTCATCGACGGCGACCGCCGCGTCTTTTCCGTCACCGACGTCATGTCGGATACCGGCTCGGCCGGCGTCGCCCGGGACGTCAGCGAGATCCAGACGGTGCGCGAGGAGCTGGAGCGCACCGTGCGCAGCCACGCCGACACGCTCGACCGGCTCAACACCGCCGTCGCCATCTTCGACACCGGGCAGCGGCTGGAATTCTTCAACCAGGCGTTCCAGAAGCTGTGGGAGCTCGACGGCGCCTTCCTCGCCAGCTCGCCCGACAACACCCTGCTGCTCGACCGGCTGCGCAGCGAAGGCAAGCTCGCCGAGCAGCCCGAATGGCGCGGCTGGAAGGAGGGGCTGCTCGCCGCCTATCGCGCCGTCGAGCCGGTCGAGGACCTCTGGCACCTGCCGGACGGGCGCACGCTGCGCGTCGTCGCCAACCCGCATCCGAAGGGCGGCGTCACCTGGGTGTTCGAGAACCTGACCGAGAAGATCAGCCTCGAAAGCCGCTACAAGAGCGCCGTGCGCGTCCAGGGCGAGACGCTGGACAATCTCGCCGAGGGCGTCGCCGTCTTCGGCGCCGACGGAAGGGTGCGGCTCGCCAATCCCGCCTTCTCGCGGCTGTGGAAGCTGCCGGACGGCCTCGTCGTCCAGGGCACGCACATCTCCGACATCCGCAATGCCTGCCGGTCGACCGCGGCCGAAAGCCCGTGGCCGCAATTCGTCGGCGCGGTCACCGGCTTCGACGAGGAGCGCCGCGACGAGCAGGGCCAGGTCGAGCTGATCGACGGCAACGTGCTGCGCTATGCCGTCATACATCTGCCCAACGGACAGGTGATGACGACCTTCATCGACGTCACCGACAGCGTCAATGTCGAACGTGCGCTCAAGGACAAGAACGAGGCGCTGGAGCGCGCCGACCAGATGAAGAACGAGTTCGTCCAGCACGTCTCCTACGAATTGCGCTCGCCGCTGACCAACATCATCGGCTTCACGCAATTGCTGGCGCAAGGCACGCCCGGGCCGCTCAACGAGCGCCAGCGCGACTATATCGACCATATCGGCTCGTCCTCGGCGGTGCTGTCGACCATCGTCGACGACATCCTCGACCTCGCGACCGTCGATGCCGGGATCATGGAGCTCGACATCGGCGAGGTCCGCATTGCCGAGATGGTAAGCTCGGCCGCCGAGCTGATCGGCGAGCGGCTGCGCGAACATGCGATCTCGCTGGAGCTCGACGTCGCCGCCGCGCCGGCGAGCTTCCATGCCGACGAGAACCGGGTGCGCCAGATCCTGTTCAACCTGCTCAGCAATGCCGCCAACTACGCGCCGGAGGGCAGTGCCATCACGCTGACCTGCCGAAGCAGCGAGGACGGGCTCGAATTCCGCGTCCACGACAGCGGGCCGGGCATGCCGAAAGAGGTGCTGGAGACGATCTTCCGCCGCTTCGAGCCGCGGGCCAATGGCGGGCGGCGGCGCGGCGCCGGGCTCGGGCTGTCGATCGTCAAGAGCTTCGTCGAGCTGCATGGCGGGACGGTGTCGATCGAATCGGGACCGCAGGACGGCACCACCGTCATCTGCCGCTTCCCGATGGCGCCGGAAGGCGCACGCGCGGCGGCAGAGTGAGTCCGCGAGCCGGTCCCATGGAAACCGAAGCGCTGCGGCGCAGCCTGCCCGACGAGGCGGCGACGATCCGCCTCGGCGCGGACATCGCGCTGGCGCTCGAGCATGGCGACGTCGTGGCGCTGTCGGGCGAGCTCGGCGCCGGCAAGACGACGCTGGCACGCGCCGTCATCAGGACGCTCGCCGCCGATCCGGCACTGGAAGTGCCGAGCCCGAGCTTCACCCTCGTCCAGGCCTATGATCTCGACCCGCCGGTACATCATTTCGACCTCTACCGGCTCGCCGCGCCGGAAGAGGCCGGGGAGCTGGGCATCGGTGAGGCGGCGCAGGCAGGAATCGTGCTGGTCGAATGGCCCGAGCGCGCGCCTTCCTTCCTGCCCGGCGAAAACCTCGCCGCCGTCAGGCTCGATGAGGACGGAGCGGGGCGGTCTGCGTCGATCTCCGCAACGCCGGCGCTCATGGCGCGGATCGCGCGCTCGCTGGAGATCCGCGCCTTCCTCGACCGCGCCGGGGCGGCGGATGCCGTGCGCACCCATCTCGTCGGCGATGCCTCGACGCGAGCCTACGAGACGGTCGACAGTCCCGAAACGGACCGCCGCATCCTGATGAACGCGCCGCGCCGGCCGGACGGGCCGCCGATCCGCGACGGCAAGCCCTACAGCGCCATCGCCCATCTTGCCGAGAGCGTGACGCCCTTTGCCGCCATCGCCCGCGCACTGACCGATGCCGGCTTCGCGGCACCGCGGATCTTCGCCTCGGATCTCGACGCGGGACTGCTGCTGATCGAGCATCTCGGCACCGAAACGATGCTGGATGCGCATGGCGTGCCGATAGAGGAGCGCTATCTTGCCGCAGCCGGCCTGCTGGCATCGCTGCACGAGCGCCCATGGCCGCGCGAGGTCGAGGTCGAGCCCGGCATCGTCCACCGCATTCCCGACTATGACCGCGACGCGCTGCATATCGAGACCGAGCTGCTGACCGACTGGTATCTGCCGTTCGTCCAGGATCGCCAGGCCGATCCGGACCAGCGCCGGCGCTTCCGCCAAGCCTGGGACCGCCTCTTCGACCGGCTCGGCCATGCCGAGAAGAGCCTCGTCCTGCGCGACTATCACTCGCCCAACGTGATCTGGCGCGGCGACCGCGAGGGCGAGCAGCGGATCGGCCTGATCGACTTCCAGGACGCGCTGATCGGCCCTTCGGCCTATGACGTCGCCTCGCTGGCGTTCGACGCGCGCGTCACCGTCCCGCCCGCGCTGGAGCGTCGCATCGCCGAGGCCTATCTGTCGGCACGCGGCTTCGAGGGCGCGGACCGCGAGGCGTTCGAGGAAGCCTATGCCATCACCGCGGCGCAGCGGAACTCGAAGATCCTCGGCATCTTCGTGCGCCTCGATCGCCGCGACGGCAAGCCGGCCTATCTGAAGCACCTGCCGCGCATCCGCGACTATCTCGCCAGCGCGCTGGCGCATCCCTCCCTCGCCGAGCTCGCGGCGCTCTACCGCGAGTGGGGCATCGTCGGCGGGGACGACGCGTGACGGAGCCCGTTCCGCGCCGCGCAATGGTGCTTGCCGCCGGGCTCGGCAAGCGCATGCGTCCGATCACCGAGACGATCCCCAAGCCGCTGGTCGAGATCGCCGGCAAGCCGCTGATCGACTGGGGGCTCGACGCGCTGGCCGCGGCCGGCGTCGAGGAAGCGGTGGTCAACGTCCACTATCTGCCCGACCTGCTTGCCGCCCATCTGGCCCGCCGCCAGCATCCGCTCGTCCACATCTCCGACGAGCGCGACCGGCTGATGGATTCGGGCGGCGGGATCGTCCGCGCGCTGCCGCTGCTCGGGCCCGATCCGTTCTTCGTCCTCAATGCCGACACGTTCTGGATAGATGCGGAAAACCCCGATCTGGCGCGGCTCGCCCTTGCCTGGGACCCGGCGCGGATGGATATTCTCCTCATGCTGGCGCATCCCGAATCGGCCACCGGACATGAGGGCGGAACCGACTTCCTGCTCGACGGCGCCGGCCGGCTGGCCCGCTCGAGCGGCGCGGCCGGCGGGCTGATCTATGCGGGCGCCGCGATCGTCGATCCGCATGTCTTCGCCGGCCAGCCGTCCGAGCCGCATTCCCTCAACCGCCATTTCGACCGCGCGATCGAGGCGGGCCGGCTCCACGGCATCGCCATGACCGGCCGCTGGATCACCGTCGGCACGCCCTCGGCGATCGCGCCGGCCGAAGCGGCGGTCGCCGCAGCCAGGGCGCCATGACCGCGGGGTGCCGGCCTCGCGTCTTCTCGCTTCCCGCCGGCGCGCCCTTCCTGACGAGCCTGGTGGACCGCCTGCTTGCCGGCGATCTGGTGCCCGGCTTCCGCTACGACGGCGATCCGCTCCGCCTCGCCGACGCCGTCATCTACCTGCCGACGCGGCGCGCCGCACGCGCGCTACGCTCCGTCTTCCTCGACCGGCTCGGCGGCAAGGCGGTGATCCTGCCGCAGATCCGGCCGCTCGGCGAGTTCGACGAGGACGGCCATCTCTTCGATCCCGAGGCGGGCGCTGCGCTCGATCTCGCGCCGCCGATCCCGCGGCTCGACCGCATCCTGACGCTGGCGCCGCTGGTCCAGGCCTGGAAGAGCCGGCTGCCGGCCCATGTCGCGGCGCAGTTCGACGAGCAGATCGTCGTGCCGGCCTCGCTCGCCGATGCGATCTGGCTGTCGCGCGACCTCGCCGCGATGATCGACGAGGTCGAGCAGGAGGGCGCCGACTGGGCGCGGCTCGCCTCGCTGGCGCCGGAGGAGCTGGCGCATTGGTGGCAGATCACGCTGGAGTTTTTGCAGATCGTCACCAGGGCGTGGCCCGGCATCCTCGCCGAGCAGGGCAGGTCCAACCCGGCCGCCCACCGCGACGCCTCGATCAGCGCCGAGGCGGCGCGCCTGGCGGCCGATCCGCCGGTGGGACCGGTGATCGCCGCGGGCTCGACCGGCTCGATCCCCGCCACCGCCTTTCTGCTCGAGGCGATAAGCGGCCTCGACAACGGCGCGGTGGTGCTGCCGGGCCTCGACCTCGGTCTCGACGCAGAAGCCTGGGCCGAGATCGGCAGGCCGGGTGCGCCGCCGGCCAGCTACGGCCATCCGCAGACGGCGCTGAAGAAGCTGATCGAGACGATCGGCATTTTACGCGAGGATGTCGCCGAGCTCGCCGTGCCGACACCGGCGCTCTCGGCACGCGGCATCCTGGTCTCGCAGGCGCTGCGCCCGTCCGAGACGACCGATCTCTGGCACGACCTCAAGCCCGAGATCACGGCTGCGCTCGATGCCGGCGCGCTCGACGATGTGACGCTGGTGGAAGCCGCCAATGAACGCGAGGAGGCGGCAGCGATCGCTGTCGCCCTGCGGCTCGCCATCGCCGGGGAGCGGCATCGCGCCGCCCTGGTGACCAGCGACCGCAGCCTGGCGCGGCGGGTCTGCTCGGAGCTGCGCCGCTTCGGCATCGAGGCCGACGATTCCGGCGGCACGCCGCTCGCCGACACGCCGCCGGCGGTGCTGATGCAGCTCGCGCTCGCCGCCGCCCTCCGCCCCGGCGATCCGGTGACGCTGCTGGCGCTGATCAAGCATCCGCTGCTCTGCCTCGGGGGCCCGCGCGCCGCCATCCGTTCCGCCGTCGAGGTGATCGATCTGGTGGCGCTGCGCGGCGGCACCGGCCGGCCGGACATCGCGACGCTCGGGGCGCTGTTCCGCGAGCGGATCGGCACGATCGACGCCGATCCGCGCAAGCCGTTCTGGCGGGCGCGCTTCGGCCAGGTCGAGCTCGATGCGGCTGCCGCGCTCTGCGACCGGCTCGCAGAAGCGGTCGTGCCGCTGACCGCCCTGCGCGACGAGCAGGCGCTCCGCCTCCCCGACCTCGTCCGCGCCGCGGTCGAGGCCTTCGAGGCGCTCGGGCGCGGCGCGGACGGCGATCTCGGCAGCCTCTATGCCGGCGACAACGGTGCCGCGCTCGCCGGCTTCCTGCGCGAGACGCTCGCCACCGGCTCGCCGGTGACGCTGACGGCGCCGGAGCTGCCCGACGTCTTCGCGGCGCTGATCGCCGGCGAGACGGTGAAGCCGCGGCCGGGCGCCGACCAGCGGGTCCATATATGGGGCCCGCTGGAGGCGCGCCTGCAGGAGGTCGACACGCTGGTGCTGGGCGGGCTCAACGAAGGGAGCTGGCCGCGGCGGCCGGAGGCCGACCGCTTCATGTCGCGGGTGATGAAGGCCGGGCTCGACCTCGAGCCGCCGGAGCGGCGGATCGGCCAGGCCGCCCATGATTTCTCCATGGCGATGGGCGCGCCGGAACTGGTGCTCAGCCGCGCCGCGCGCAGTGGGGACGCGCCCGCCGCCGCCTCGCGCTGGCTGCGCCGGCTGGAGACGCTGGCCGGCAGCGAGGCCATGGAAGGACCGCGGCGGCGCGGCGCCGAGCTGATCGGCTGGGCGCTGGCGCTCGACCACGCGCCGCAGGCGAGCTTCGCGGGGCGACCGCGTCCGGCGCCGCCGGTCGAGGCGCGGCCGCGCCACTTCTCCGTTACCGAGATCGAGACGCTGCGGCGCGACCCTTACGCGATCTATGCCAGGCGCATCCTCGACCTGCACAAGCTCGACCCGGTGCTGCGCGATCCGGATGCGGCAGAGCGCGGCTCGCTCTTCCACGACATCCTCGAACTCTTCTGCAAGGCCGGCATCGAGCCCCGCCATCCCGGCGCGCTCGACGAACTCCTGCGCATCGGGCGCGAGCGCTTCGACGCGCTCGCGCTGCCGCCCGAGGCCGGCTTCATCTGGTGGCGCCGCTTCGAGGCGATGGCGCGCAACTACCTCCTCTGGGAAGAGGAGCGCGCGCCCTCCATCGCCGCCCGGCAGGCCGAGCTCAGGGCCGGAAGGACCCGGATCGGCGCCACCGGCGTCACGCTCGGCGGACGCGCCGACCGCATCGATACCGACACTGACGGGCGCGCCGTCATCCTCGACTTCAAGACCGGCAGCTCGCCCTCGCGGAAGCAGGCCCACACGCTGCTCTCGCCGCAGCTCGCGCTCGAAGGCGCGCTGCTGGCGCGCGGCGCCTTCGACGGCATCGATGCGATGACGCCCGTCGAGCTCGCCTATGTGCGGCTGAAGGCCGACGGCTCGGTCCGCACCGAATCGATCCTCGAGCACAACCGCGCGATACGCGACGCGGCCGAGCTTTCCGAAGAGGCGTGGCAGCGCCTGGAGCGCCTCGTCGCGCACTATCAGGACCCGGTTTCCGACTATGTGTCGCGCGCGCTGCCGTTCCGGGAGGGTGAATATTCCGGCGACTACGATCATCTCGCACGCGTGCTGGAATGGTCTGCCGGAGCCGACAACGGGGAGGCGGGCGACCCGGAATGAACAGCCGGCTCAGAATCCCGCAGGACACCTACGCGCTGCAGGCGCTGGCCTCGGATCCGGGCCGCTCGGTCTGGGTTTCGGCCAATGCCGGTGCCGGCAAGACCCATGTGCTCGCCCAGCGCGTCATGCGGCTCCTGCTCGCCGGGACCGACCCGTCGCGCATCCTGTGCCTCACCTACACCAAGGCGGCGGCCGCCAACATGGCCGACCGCGTCTTCAAGCAGCTTTCCGGCTGGACGATGATGGCCGATCCCGAGCTTGCCGACGCGATCGCCCTGGTCGAGGGCCGCCGGCCGGACGGCGCCAGGCTGAGGCAGGCGCGCCGGCTCTTCGCCGAGGCGCTGGAGACGCCGGGCGGGCTCAAGATCCAGACCATCCACGCCTTCTGCGAGGCGGTGCTGCACCAGTTCGCGCTCGAAGCCAACATCCCCGGCCATTTCGAGCTGATGGACGGCCGCATGGAGGCCGCACTGGTCGCCGAGGCGCGGCGCGAGCTGATCACCGGCGCGGCCGAGGGCCGCGACCCGGCGCTGGCCGACGCCTTCGCGACCGTGCTCCAGATCGGCGGCGAGCAGGGGCTCGACCGGCTGCTCGGCGAGATCGTCGCCAATCGCGAGGCGCTGACCCGCTTCATTACCCGGATCATCGACGGCGACGGCAGTTTCGGCACGCTCTACCATGCCTTCGGCTTCGAGCCGGGCGCATCGCGCGCCTCCGTCGTCGCGTCGGTCTGGCCCGATTCCTATTTCGGTCCGGCCGTCGCGCGCGAGCTTGCCGACTGCGCCGCGACGCTGGGGCTGAGGGGAGCGGGCGAGTTCGCCGAGCGGCTGCTTGCGGCCTGCGGAGAGCTTACGCCGGAGGAGCGCCTCGCCGCCCTGCGCGCCGCATTCCTCACCCAAAAGGGCGAGCCGCGCTCCTCCCGGCCGCTCGGCGCCAGGGCGCTCGCCGGTCTCTATCCGCAGCTCGCGGACGAGTTCGAGCGCTGCGCGCAGCAGGTGGCCGCCGTCTGCGACCGCCTCGCCCAGCTCGCCATGCTCGATGCCAGCTCCGCCATGCTGAAGCTGGCCGACTGGCTGATCGAGCGCTACGAGCACCTGAAGCGCGCCCGCGGCCTGCTCGACTTCAACGACCTCATCGCCAGCACCGTCAATCTGCTCGCCCGCAACGACGCGGCGGCCTGGGTGCACTACAAGCTCGACAAGGGGATCGACCATATCCTGCTCGACGAGGCGCAGGACACCAGCCCGCCTCAATGGGACGTGGTGCGGCTTCTGGCCGACGAGTTCTTTGCCGGCAAGGGACAGGAGCGCTCGACGCGAACCATCTTCGCCGTCGGCGACGAGAAGCAGTCGATCTACTCCTTCCAGGGCGCCCGGCCGGAGGGCTTCTACGAGAGCGGCCAGGCCTTCCGCCTCAAGGTGCGCGCCGCGGCCGGCCGGTTCGAGCATGTCAGGCTGCTGCGCTCCTTCCGCTCGACGGAGGACGTGCTCTCGGCGGTCGACCTCGTCTTCTCGCGCGAGGAGGTGCGTAACGGCCTGACGCACGATCCGGAGGGCGTCGAGCATCTTCCGATCCGCGAGAACGACCCCGGCCTGGTCGAGCTGTGGCCCTCGCTCGGGCCGGAGGCGGTCGAGGAGCCGGACGACTGGACCGTCGCCATCGACCACGCCTCGGCGCCGGCGGTGCGGCTCGCCCGGCAGATCGCGGGAACGGTGGCCGGCTGGCTCGCGGCGGGCTCGGACGAGGGGCGGCCGCTCTCGGCGGGCGACATCCTCATCCTGGTGCGCAAGCGCGGCAGCTTCGTCCATGCGCTGTCGCGCGAGCTGAAGAATCGCGGCATCCCGGTCGCCGGCGCCGACCGGCTGACGCTCTCCGACCACATCGCCGTCCGCGACCTCGCCGCGATCGGGCGCTTCGTGCTCCAGCCGCATGACGACCTGTCGCTGGCCGCATTGCTGCGCAGCCCTGCCTTCGGACTGGGCGAGGACGACCTCTACGTGCTCGCGACATCGCGCGGGCCGGGGCGAACGCTGTTCCAGGCGATCCGGGCAGCGGGCGAGACGGGCCCGTTCGCCGATATCGTCGGCCAGCTCTCGCGATGGCGCGATGCGGCCGGCTATCAGCGGCCGTTCGAGTTCTATGCCGGGCTGCTCGGCCGCGACCGCGTGCGCGCCGAGATGATCGCGCGGCTCGGCCACGAGGCCGGCGACGTGCTGGACGAATTCCTGAGCTTCTGTCTCGCCGCCGAGCGCACCGGGGTGCGCGACCTGGAATCCTTCCTCGCCCTGCTCGAAAGCGGCGGACCGGAGATCAAGCGCGAGCTCGACCAGGCGCGCGGCGAGGTCCGCATCATGACCGTCCATGCGGCGAAGGGGCTCGAGGCGCCGCTGGTCTTCCTGGTCGACAGCGGCAGCGCGCCCTTCCATGCCGGCCACCTGCCGGCGCTGATGCCGGTCGGGCTCGACACCGAAAACGGCCGGGTCGAGGGCCTGCTGTGGCGCGCCGGCTCCGAGGTGATGAATTCGCGCCTCCGGGCGCTCGCCGACGAGACGGCGCGGCGGGCCGAGCAGGAATATCGCCGCCTGCTCTATGTCGGCATGACCCGCGCCATGGACCGGCTGATCCTGTGCGGCTTCCATGGCCCGCGCGGGCGGCAGGGGGCGACCTGGCATTCGATCGCAGAGGCCGCGCTCCAAGGATCGCCGCATACGTCGCCGGCACCGCACCCGGCCGGCGAAGGCGAGATCCTGCGCTTCAGGACCAGCCCGCCCCCGGCGCGCGGACCGGCCTCTTCGGCCGATGCGGAGCCACCGGCCCGGCAGCAGCCGGCCCTGCCGGCAGAACTGACCGCCGAATTGCCGCCGGCGCCGCGCCTGCCGCGGCCGTTGTCGCCCTCCGGCGCCGGCGCGCTCATCGAGCCTGAAACGGAGGGCATGGCATCGCCGCACTCGCCCGTGCTCGGTCCCGGCGAGCAGCCGTCGCTGTCGATCGCCCGCGGCATCGCCGCGCACCGGCTGCTCCAGGTGCTGCCGACCATCGCCGGCGACAGGCAGGCCGAGGCGGCCCGGTCCTATCTGTCGCGCGTGGCCCGCGACTGGCCGCGGGGGGAGGCCGACGCCCTGCTGGCTTCGGTGACGGCGATCCTCGGCGTTCCCGCCTTCTCCGGCCTGTTCGAGCCGGGCTCGCGGGCCGAAGTGTCAGTGATGGGCACGGTGCGGCTTGGCTCCCGCGAACGCGCCATCTCGGGGAAGATCGACCGCATCGCCGTCACCGGCGGCAAGGTGCTCATCGTCGACTACAAGACCAACCGGCCGGCGCCGGAAACGCTCGACGAGGTGCCCTTCGGCCATCGCGCCCAGCTCGCGCTCTACCGCGAGATCCTGCGGCCGGTCTATCCCGGCCGCGAGGTGCGGGCGGCGCTCGTCTATACGGACGCGCCGCGCCTGATCGAGATGCCGGCCGAGGCGCTCGATGCCGCGCTTGCCCGACTCGGCGCGGCGTGAGACAAGGCTTGAAGCCGTCCCCGCGCCATCCCACATGGGGACTGAATGCAATTCCTGGCCAAGGAGAGCCTCATGGCGACGATGAAGGTCGACAACAACAATTTCCAGAGCGACGTGCTTCAGGCCAATGAGCCGGTGGTGGTCGACTTCTGGGCCGAGTGGTGCGGCCCCTGCAAGATGATCGCGCCTTCGCTCGAGGAGATCGCGACCGAGATGGATGGCAAGGTCAAGATCGCCAAGCTCAATATCGACGAGAACCCCGATCTGGCGGCGCAATACGGCGTGCGCTCGATCCCGACGCTGATGCTCTTCAAGGGCGGCGAGGTGGCCGACATGAAGGTCGGCGCCGCGCCCAAGACCGCGCTCTCGGCCTGGATCAGCGGCGCCGTCTGAGCGCCGTCGCGGAACAAATATCCGTAAAGGCCCGGCCGTCGCGCCGGGCCTTTCTATTTCGGCGGCGTGCCGTTGAGCTCCAGCGCCTCGCCGGCCAGATAGAGCGAGCCGGAGATCAGGATGCGCGGCGCGACCTCACCCGCCTCCCAGGTCTCGCGCAGGAGCAGGAGCGCGTCCTCGATCGAGCTCACCGGTTCGGCCGACAGGCCCGCCGCCTGCGCCTGGGCGGCGAGCTCGTCATTGGGCACGCCGGCCTCGCTGTGGTTGACCGGCACCGTCAGCACATGACGCGCCATGCCGTGGAAGGCATGGAAATAGCCGGCCTGGTCCTTGGTGTTGATCATGCCGGCGATCATGAAGAGCGGGCGCGAGAAGCGCTCCTCCTGCTCCGCCATCGCCTCGGCGACGACCAGCCCGGCACCGGGATTATGGCCGCCGTCGATCCAGATCTCGGCGCCGTGCGGCGCCAGCTCCAGCAGGCGCCCGGTATTGAGCTTCTGCATGCGGCCGGGCCATTCGACCGTCTGCATGCCGCGATCGACCGCGGCCGGTCCGATGTCGAAGCCGGCGGCGCGCAAGGCGGCGATCGCCGCGGCCGCATTGGCGATCTGGTGACGGCCGGGAAGCTGAGGCAGGGTCAGGTCGAGCAGCCCGGTCCCGTCCTGGTAGATCATCCGGCCGTTCTCCTCATAGGCGAGGAAATCCTGGCCGTAGACATGGAGCGGGCAGTCGAGCCGCTCGGCCGTCTCGACCAGCACCTGGCGGGCATGATCGTGCTCCTGCGAGCCGATGACGACCGGGCAGCCGGGCTTGATGATGCCCGCCTTCTCGGCCGCGATCAGCTCGACGCGGTCGCCGAGATAGGCCTCGTGGTCGAGCGAGATCGGCATGATCACCGAGACCGCCGGCTCGGCGATGACGTTGGTCGCGTCGAAGCGGCCGCCGAGCCCGACCTCCATGACGACGACATCGGCGGGATGCTCCGAGAAGAGCAGGAAGCCGGCCGCCGTCAGCAGCTCGAAGACGGTGATCTTCTCGCCGCCATTGGCCTGCGCGACGCGCAGGATCGCATCGACGAAGACGGCGTCCTCGACGAGGCGGCCGCCGTCCTCGGCCGCGATGCGGTAGCGCTCGTGCCAGTGCACGAGATGCGGCGAGGTGTGGACATGGCAGAGCGCGCCGGCGGCTTCGAGAATGGCGCGCGCAAAGGCGGTCGCCGATCCCTTGCCGTTGGTGCCAGCGATGTGGATCACCGGCGGCAGCAGGTTCTGCGGATTGCCGAGCTTGTGCAGCAGCCGCGAGACGCGATCCAGCGAAAGGTCGAAGCCCTTCGGGTGAAGCGTCATCAGCCGCTCGATCTCGCGCTCGGCGGCCCTCATATCGGTGCTCATGAAGTTCCTACTGAATATCGGCCGCGGCGGGCTCTTCCTCCGGCGCGGGCGGCGGCGGCAGCAGCTCGCCCTCCAGCACCTGGGCCGGCGTCTTGAGCAGCAGCTTGAGCAGGCGGCCGATCGTGGCGCGCAGCTCCAGCCGCGACACGACCATGTCGACCATGCCGTGCTCCATCAGATATTCGGCGCGCTGGAAGCCTTCCGGCAGCTTCTCACGGATCGTCTGCTCGATGACGCGCGGACCGGCGAAGCCGATCAGCGCGCCCGGCTCCGCGATGTGGACGTCGCCCAGCATGGCGTAGGAGGCCGTCACGCCGCCGGTGGTCGGGTTGGTCAACACGACAATGTAGGGCAGGCCGGCTTCCTTCAGCCGGTCCACGCCAACGGTGGTACGCGGAAGCTGCATGAGCGACAGGATGCCTTCCTGCATGCGCGCGCCACCGGAGGCCGCGAACAGGATCAGCGGCCGCTTGTGCTTCAGCGCCGTCTCGAAGGCATGCACGATCGCCTCGCCGGCCGCCATGCCGAGCGAGCCGCCCATGAAGGCGAAATCCTGCACGGTGACGATGACGGGCAGGCCATCGATCGTGCCGGAGGCGTTGAGGATGGCATCCTCCTGGCTGGTCTTGGCCTTCGCCTCCTTGAGGCGATCGGTGTAGCGCTTCTCGTCGCGGAATTTCAGCGGG
The DNA here is from genome assembly GCA_964475605.1 of uncultured Chelativorans sp. Classification (GTDB taxonomy): domain Bacteria; phylum Pseudomonadota; class Alphaproteobacteria; order Rhizobiales; family Rhizobiaceae; genus CAYYZC01. Next base: position 1,247 of record CAYYZC010000024.1, on the reverse strand, counting down.
TCCTGCGCGACCTTCGGGTTCTCGATGAGTTCGTATTTGCCCTCGTCGAAGAAGAATTTCAGCCTCTCCTTCGCCGAGATCTTCATGTGGTGGCCGGAGGCGGGGATGACGAACTGGTTCTCTTCCAGGTCCTTGTGGAAGACCATCTCGCCTGTCTCAGGGTCCTTCACCCAAAGGTTCTCCGGCACTTCGCGCCGGCCGAGCATGGAGTTGATCTTCGGACGGACGAAATTGGTGATCCAGTTCATCGCTTCGGCTCCTTTGCCGGCAACAGCGTCGAGGTGACCCTGGCAGAGGTAGGAAAACTATTCGGCGGCAGCAAGGCGCGCGCGGCGGACGCCGTGTGCCAGCCCCTCGACCAGCGTGGCGACGGCTTCCGCCGGATCGGCGGTCTTCTCGCCCCTCGGGCCGAGCACGTTGGCCACCGCATTGACGATGGCCGTGCCCACCACCACGCCGTCGGCCGAGGCGCCGATGACGCGCGCCTGCTCCGCGGTCTTGACACCGAAGCCGACGCACACGGGCAGGTCCGTATGGCTTTTGATCCGCTTGACCGCTTCGGAGACCTTCGCCGTGTCGGCCAGCGCCGAGCCGGTGATGCCGGTCATCGACACGTAGTAGACGAAGCCGGATGTGTTCTCCAGAACCTTGGGCAGGCGCTTGTCGTCGGTTGTCGGCGTGGCCAGCCGGATGAAGTTGATGCCGGCCGTGAGCGCCGGGATACAGAGTTCCTCATCCATCTCCGGCGGCAGGTCGACGACGATGAGTCCGTCGATGCCGGCCGCCTTGGCGTCGGTCAGGAAGCGGTCAACGCCGTAGATGTAGATCGGGTTGTAATAGCCCATCAGGACGATAGGGGTTTCATTGTCGCCGGCGCGAAATTCGGCCGCCATGGCAAGCGTCTTCACGAGCGTCTGGCCGCCCTTGAGCGAACGCAGGCCGGCGGCCTGGATCGCCGGGCCGTCGGCCATGGGATCGGAGAAGGGCATGCCGAGTTCGATGATGTCGCTGCCGGCCTTCGGCAGCGCCTTCATGATCGACAGCGATGTCTCGTAGTCCGGGTCGCCGCCCATGAAATAGGTGACGAGCGCCGGTCGGCCCTCTGCCTTGAGCTTCGCCATGCGGCGGTCGATGCGGGTCGAAGTCACATCAAATCTCCATGCCCATCATGCCGGCCACGGTATGCACGTCCTTGTCGCCGCGGCCGGAGAGGTTGACGATGACGATCTCGTCCTTGCCCATCGTCG
>CAYYZC010000023.1:17721-20843 GCA_964475605.1 uncultured Chelativorans sp. | reverse complement strand
GGAAAGCAGGGCGTCGACATAGGCGATCAGGATGTCGTCGGCGCGGGTGAGCTGGACGTTGAGGCAGGTGTCGAGCACATCGGACGACGTCATGCCCTGGTGGATGAAGCGCGCATCGGGACCGACGAACTCCGCCAGATGAGTCAGGAAGGCGATGACGTCATGCCTGGTCTCGCGCTCGATCTCGTCGATGCGCGCGATGTCGAACCGGGCCGCGCCGCCCTTCTCCCAGATGGTGCGCGCCGCCTCCGGCGGGATCACGCCGATCTCGGCGAGCGCGTCGCAGGCATGGGCCTCGATCTCGAACCAGATCCGGAAACGGGTCTCGGGCGACCAGATCGAAACCATCTCCGGTCGCGAATAGCGCGGTATCATGGGCAGGCATCCTGGGAAGCAGCGGCAACGATGCCGCGCTGCCTATCAGAGCCCGGCGGATTCCTCAATGCAGAGGCGTCAGAGCCGGCCGGTCACCGCGATCCAGCGATAGTCCGGCCCCTCGAAGCCGAAGGAACGGATCGCGATCATCACCGCGAAGACGGGCGCGCCCTCGTCGGGGAAGAATGTCTGCACGCCGCCGATCCGGTAGCCCAGCGGGCAGCCGCGGCTTTCCGGCACGTTTCTGTCCTCATGGACGATCTCGGCCGTCTGCCCCGGCTCGATGCCGGCCCGCACCAGCCTGAAGCCGACGACATCACCGAGGTCGCGGCATCGCTCGGGCTGCGAAAGGGCGATCTCTTCCAGCCGGAATTCGAGCGGCGCGTCCGCTGCCGGAAAAATCGGCCGGGGATTTACCGCCATGCGGGTCGGATCGGCCGAAAATTCCGTCACCGCGTTCCAGCCTGCCATATAGCCCCTATTGGCCGTCAGCTCGGCATCGGAGATGACTGCCTCGCCCCGTTCCTGTGCGCGGCGGCGGGCCTCCTCAAGCGTCGCTGCCTCGTCGTCGATCCGCACCCGGATCGGCGTTCCGGAGACGAAGCTGTCGCTCGCGGTCTCGACATAGAAGCGGTTGGCGAAGGGAAAGCCGGAGCCGTCCTGGATGCCGTATTCCTCGAAGGCGAAGATCTCGCCATTCTCCGAGAAGCCGATGATCTCGACCTCCGCGACAGTTCCCGCGCGTGCGATCGCGGCAAGGGCGAGAAGAAGGAGCCCGGCGAGCACCGTCATACGCATCGTGTTTCCTCCCTGCGACCGTTCAGCCGGTCATGCGCGAGCCGAACAGGGCCGAGAAGCCGCTGCCGGTGGACAATCCTTCGCGCATGAAGAAGCCGCGCAGCGGCGCCACGCCGTCGAGCAGCGACAGTCCGGCGGCGCGGGCGAGCTGGGCCGGCAGCAGGCCGGAAAGCAGCGAGCGGTTGAGAAGCTCGACCGCCGAGGCTCGCGCCAATATGTCAGGGCGGCGGCGCCGGTCATAGGCCTGCAGCGCCGCCGTGCCGCCAGGGTCCTGACGCTGCTCGGCGACAGTCTCGGCGAGCGCTTTGGCGTCGCGGATGCCGAGATTGAGGCCCTGCGCGCCGATCGGCGGAAAGACATGGGCGGCCTCGCCGACCAGCGCTATGCGCCTGGCGGCGAAGCGGTCCGGCATCGCCGAGGCCAGCGGATAGACCTGCCGGCCACCGTCGATCGAGACGCGGCCAAGCATCGACTGCATGCGCTCTTCCGCGGCAAGCGCCAGCTCGCTCTCCGACAGGCTCATCAGTTCGACCGCGCGTTGCGGCCGCACCACCCAGACGATGCTGGAACGGTCGCCTTCGAGCGGCACCTGCGTGAACGGGCCTTCCTCGGTGTGGAACTCGGTCGAGATGAATTCGTGGCCGCGGTCGTGGGCGATGTTGAACACCACCGCCGACTGCCGCCCGTCCGACTGGCGCATCCTGATCCCGGCGGCGGTGCGCGCCGTCGAGTTGCGGCCATCGGCTCCGATGGCAAGCCGCGCCGTCACCGGAGTGCCGTCGTCGAGGAGTGCTTCGGCCGAATGGTCCGTCAGCGTCCAGCGCTCGACCACGCCGCGATGCCATTCGATCTCAGGTGCCGCCTCGACGGCTTCCACCAGCGCTGCGACCAGCCGGCTGTTCGACAGGTTGAGGCCGAAGGCGTCCTCGTCGATCTCGGCGGCATGGAAGGTGACGGTCGGCGCGCGGACCAGCCGGCGCGTGCCGTCGACGATGCGCATGGCGCGCAGCGGCGTCCCCGTTCGGCGGAGCTCGGCGCCGACGCCGAGTTCGTCGAGGATCGCGAGCTGCGGCGCCATGATGGCCGTCGTCCGCCGATCTTCCAGATTGGCCTGCGGACCGACAAGGCCGACTGGAACGCCCTGTCCGGCGACCGCCAGCGCGGCGATGAGGCCGGCCGGGCCGGTGCCGACCACGGAGACTGGATAATCAGGCATGTCTCGGCTCTCCAACGGCGGATGCATTGAAGCGATATAGGGCGCCATGGCGGGATTGATCAACGTGTTGAAATGGCCCATGTCGGAGCATGAAAGGTTCGGATACGGATTTCCCAACCGCTTCGCCGGTGCGATACTGCCTTGCGGCCGGCGGTGCCGCCGGGCCGAGGCGAGCGTGGAGAGGGTGATGGCGCAGGGGGAGTGGGCGATGGACGGGTTGACGCGTTCCAGCGGCCGCGCCGGCGTATGCCCGGCCGGAACCCCCAAGCTCGGCAGGCGTCGCCCGTGAGCCGGCAGGTCGGGGGCCGGAAGAAGCTGCGCGAGCGCATCCCGCGCCCGCGCAAGAAGGTCACCTGGCCGCAGGCCCGGGCCTTCTCGGTTCATCTGCTGACCGCATCGGGCTCCTTCCTGGCATTCCTGTCGCTGGTCGCGGCCGCCGAGCGGCAATGGACGGCGATGTTCCTGTGGCTCGGCCTGGCGCTCTTCGTCGACGGCATCGACGGGCCGATCGCGCGCAAGCTCGAGGTCAAGGAGGTGCTGCAGACATGGTCGGGCGAGCTGCTCGACAACATCATCGACTACGTCACCTATGTGCTGATCCCGGCCTTCGCGCTCTATCAGCGCGGCTTCATGGGCGAGGGGCTGTCGTTCCTCTCCGCCGCGATCATCGTCGTATCGAGCGCCATCTACTATGCCGACACGGGCATGAAGACGAAGGAGAACTTCTTCAAGG
>CAYYZC010000023.1:0-17711 GCA_964475605.1 uncultured Chelativorans sp. | reverse complement strand
CCCGGTCGTCTGGAACATGATCGTCTTTTCGCTCTTCGTGCTCCAGACCGGCGAATATCTGTCCTTCGCGGTGGTGGTGATCGCGGCCTTCCTCACCTTCCTTCCGATCAATTTCCTCCACCCCGTCCGTGTGCGCCGGCTGCGGCCGCTGAACCTCGGCATCTTCCTCCTCTGGTGCGGACTTGCCGGCATCGCCCTGCTGCAGGACATGAAGGCATCCTGGCCGATCCAGTGGGGCATTGCCGCGACCGGCGTCTATCTGTTCTGCATCGGCGGGGTGATGCAAGCATTCCCGAAACTAGGCAGGAAGGTCTGATCATGGCGAAGGCGATCCGGATTCATCAGCATGGCGGCCCCGAGGCGATGGTCTACGAGGATGTCGGGACGGCACGTCCGGGCCCCGGCGAGGCGCTGATCCGTCATACCGCCATCGGCCTCAATTTCATCGACGTCTACTACCGAAGCGGGCTCTATGCCGCGCCCAACGGCCTTCCCCTGACGCCGGGCAGCGAAGCGGCCGGGATCGTGCTGGAGGTCGGGGAGGGCGTCGATCATCTGAGCGCCGGCGATCGCGTCGCCTATGCCGGGCCGCTCGGCTCCTATACGCAGGAACGCACCGTGCCGGCCGACCGCCTGGTGGTGATCCCCGACGGCGTCTCCGACGAGCAGGCCGCGGCGATGATGCTGAAGGGCATGACGGCCGAATATCTGCTGCGCCGCACCTTCCCGGTCAAGGTCGGCCAGACGGTGCTGTTCCATGCGGCGGCAGGCGGCGTCGGCCTCATATTCGGCCAATGGGCCAAGCAACTCGGCGTCACCCTGATCGGCACCGCAGGCTCGGCCGAGAAGGCCGAGCTCGCCCGGGCGCACGGCTACGACCATGTCATCGACTATCGCGACAAGGATTTCGTCGAGGAGGTGAAGACGATCACCGGCGGCGCCAAATGCGACGTCGTCTATGATTCGGTCGGCAAGGACACCTTTCCCGGCTCGCTCGACTGCCTGAAGCTGCGTGGAATGTTCGTCACCTTCGGCCAGTCCTCCGGGCCGATCCCACCCTTCAACACGGCGATCCTCGCCCAGAAGGGCTCGCTCTACATGACCCGGCCGACGCTGTTCCAGTATATCGTCACCCGCGACGAGCTCGAAGAATCGGCCGGCGCGCTGTTCGACATGGTGAAGTCGGGCAAGGTCGCGATCGAGATCAACCAGCGTTACGATCTCGCCGACGCGGCCCGGGCGCATGCCGATCTGGAAGGCCGCAGGACGACCGGCGCCACCATTCTCATCCCCTGAACCCGGAAGAGGGATTTTCATGCTTTCGCTGAAAATCTTGAAGCACTTTCAAGCCGCGCCACGCTTTGCGTCTCAGGCGCGGCCCGCCTACCATGCCGGGCAGGGAACAGAACAAAGAAAACATCGTCGGATGGGAACCCATTGGGCACGGCGCGCATGAGCCGCGGGGGCGAGCTGCTCGAGGTGCGCGGCCTCACCAAGATTTTCGGCTCGCTGAAGGCCTGCGACCATGTCGACCTCGCAGTCGGGCAAGGCGAGATCCATGCGCTGCTGGGCGAGAACGGCGCCGGCAAGTCGACGCTGGTGAAGATGCTGTTCGGCTCGCTGGAGCCGGCCGCCGGCGAGATCCTGTGGAAAGGCCAGCCGGTCACGATCGATACGCCGGCAAGGGCGCGCGCGCTCGGCATCGGCATGGTGTTCCAGCATTTCTCGCTGTTCGAGGCGCTGACGGCCGCCGAGAACATCATGCTTTCGCTCGACGACGACACGTCGATCAACGAGATCGCCGAGAAGGCGAGGGCGGTTTCGAAGGCCTACGGCCTTCCGCTCGATCCGTTCGCCTATGTCGGCGACCTTTCGGTCGGCGAGCGCCAGCGCATCGAGATCATCCGCTGCCTGCTCCAGGAGCCGGAGCTGATCATCCTCGACGAGCCGACCTCGGTGCTGACGCCGCAGGAGGCCGAGAAGCTGTTCGAGACGCTGGAGCGGCTGCGCGACGAGGGCAAGTCGATCCTCTACATCTCGCACCGCCTCGAGGAAGTGAAGCGGCTCTGCGACCGCGCCACTGTGCTGCGCCACGGCAAGGTCGTCGCCCATTGCGACCCGCGCCAGGAGACCGCCGCCTCGCTCGCCCGCATGATGGTCGGCAACGAGGTCCAGCAGGTCGTGCGCGAGACGCCGGCGATCCACGCGCAGACCGAAGCGCTGCTGGAGATCAGGGGCCTGAGCCGCCCGCCGGCAACGCCCTTCTCGGTGCCGCTGCGCGACATCGGCCTGACCGTCCATGCCGGCGACGTGATCGGCATAGCGGGCGTTGCGGGAAACGGGCAGGGCGAGTTCTTCGAGGCGGTCTCCGGCGAGGCGAGGCAGGCCGATCCCGGCATCGTCCGGCTGCGCGGCAAGGATGCCGGCCGGCTCGACGTCTCCGGGCGCAGGCTGCTGGGCGCAGCTTTCGTGCCCGAAGAGCGGCTCGGCCACGGTGCGGCGCCGCGCATGCGGCTCTCGGAGAACCTGCTGCTGTCGCGCTTCCGCACCGACGCGAAAGCCTTCCTCGGCGGGCTCGGCACGATCCGCAGCGGCGCGGTCGCCGCGGCGGCGAAGCGCATCGTCGCCGACATGGATGTGCGCAAGAGCGCCGAAGACCCGGAGGCGGCGGCACTTTCGGGCGGCAATCTGCAGAAATTCATCATCGGCCGCGAGCTCGACCGCAAGCCGGCGATCATGGTCGTCAACCAGCCGACCTGGGGCGTCGATGCGGGTGCTGCAGCTCGCATCCGCCAGGCGCTGATCGACCTGGCGCGCTCCGGCTCCGCGGTGCTTGTCATCAGCCAGGACCTCGACGAGCTGTTCGAGCTCTCCGATGCGATCGCCGTCATGCATGACGGGCGCCTGTCCGCGCCGATCCCGACGGGCGAGGCGACGCTGGAGCGCATCGGCCTGCTGATGGGCGGGGCGGAGCCCGGCGCCGGCCATCATGCGGCGAGGGAGCCCGCCTGATGCGCATCGAGCTGATCAAGCGTCCGCAGCAGTCGAGGCTCTACAGCGCGCTGTCGCCGCTGCTCGCCTTCCTGCTGACCATCGTCGCCGGCGCGATCCTCTTCGCGCTGCTCGGCAAGAACCCGGCGACGACTCTCTATTTCTACTTCATCGACCCGCTGCGCGAGGTCTGGTCGCTACACGAGCTCGCGATCAAGGCCGCGCCGCTGATCCTGATCGCCGTCGGTCTGTCGATCTGCTTCCTCTCCAACAACTGGAATATCGGCGCGGAGGGACAGTTCATCCTCGGCGCCATCGTCGGATCGGTGCTGCCGGTCGTGTTCCCGCAGTTCCAGAACTGGCTCGTCCTGCCCCTGATGCTGATCATGGGCATGGCCGGCGGGGCGGCCTATGCCGCGATCCCCGGCTTCCTCAAGATGCGCTTCAACACCAACGAGATCCTGACCAGCCTCATGCTGGTCTATGTCGCCCAGCTCTTCCTCGACTGGCTGGTGCGCGGACCCTGGCGCAATCCGGAAGGCTTCAACTTTCCCGAGACCCGCAATTTCCACCAGTTCGCCATGCTGCCGGAGATCCTGCCCGCCTCCGGCCGCGCTCACTATGGCTTCGTGTTCGCGCTCATCGCCGCGCTCGTCCTGTGGTTCGTCATGTCGCGGACCCTCAAGGGGTTCGAGATCAGGCTGCTCGGCCAGAGCCCGAGGGCCGGACGCTTCGCCGGCTTCTCGGTCGGCCGCATGACCATGTTCGCCTTCCTCGTCTCCGGCGCGCTTGCCGGCCTTGCCGGCATCTCCGAAGTGTCGGGCGCGATCGGCCAGCTCCGCCCCGCGATCTCGCCCGGCTACGGCTTCACCGCGATTATCGTCGCCTTCCTAGGTCGCCTCAACCCGCTCGGCATCGTCGCCGCCGGCCTGGTGCTGGCGCTGACCTATCTCGGCGGCGAGGCGGCGCAGATCTCGGTCGGCCTCTCCGACAAGGTCGTGCGCGCCTTCCAGGGCATGATCCTGTTCTTCGTTCTCGCCTGCGACACGCTGATCCACTACCGCATCAGGCTGACGCGCCCGCATGCCTCGGCAGGCGCAGGGGCAGGGGAGCGCACCCATGTTTGAAGCCGTGCTGATCACCATCGCCACCGCGGCGACGCCGCTGCTGATCGCGGCGATCGGCGAGCTCGTCGTCGAGCGTTCCGGCGTGCTCAATCTCGGCGTCGAGGGCATGATGATCATGGGCGCGGGCACCGGCTTCGCCGTCGCGCTTCTGTCCGGCTCGGCCTGGCTCGGCGTCGCCGCCGCCATCCTGGTCGGCGCGCTGTTCTCGCTGCTCTTCGCCTTCCTGACGCTGACGCTGGTGACCAATCAGGTCGCGACCGGGCTGGCGCTCACCTTGCTCGGCCTCGGCCTCTCCGGCATGATCGGCGAGAGCTTCATCGGACTGCCCGGCGTCAAGATGGGCACGCTCGACATCCCCTATCTCACCGACCTGCCCTATGTCGGGCGATTGCTGTTCGGCCAGGACCCGATCTTCTACATCTCCATCCTGCTGACCGCCGGCGTCGCCTGGTTCCTGTTCTACACCCGTGCCGGGCTGACGCTGCGCTCGGTCGGCGACAATCACGGCTCGGCCCATGCGCTCGGCATCCGCGTCATCGCCATACGCTATGCGGCGGTTGTCTTCGGCGGCGCCTGCGCAGGCCTTTCGGGCGCCTATCTGGCGCTGGTCTACGTGCCGCAATGGGTCGAGGGAATGAGCGCGGGCAGGGGCTGGATCGCGCTGGCGCTGGTCGTCTTCGCCTCCTGGCGGCCATGGCGGGTGCTTGCCGGCGCCTATCTCTTCGGTGCCGTCTCGATCGGCCAGCTCCATGCCCAGGCGCTCGGCTGGCCCGTTCCTTCTCAACTGCTTTCTGCACTTCCCTATCTGGCGACGATCGTCGTTCTCGTTCTAATCTCGCGGAACCGACGACTGACGATGGTGAACACACCGGCTTCTCTGGGGCGGCCGTTTGTTCCGGATCGCTGACCGCACGAGGACGAGCGACATGAGCTCCATTGCATCCAACAGAGGACGAACATGATGAAAAAGACGCTTCTTGCACTCACCGCCTCGGCGGCCGTGCTCATTCCGGCTTCGGCGGGCGCCCAGGAGCCGACCAAGGCCTGCTGGATCTATGTCGGGCCGATCGGCGATTTCGGCTATTCCTACCAGCACCATCAGGGCCTGCTCGATGTCGAGGCGCATTTCGGCGACCAGGTCGAGACGGCCTATCTGGAGAGCGTGCCGGAAGGCGCCGACGCCGAGCGCGCGATCGAGCGTTTCGCACGCTCCGGCTGCGACATCGTCTTCACCACCTCCTTCGGCTTCATGGACGCGACCAACAAGGTCGCGGCGCGCTTCCCGGACGTGAAGTTCGAGCACGCGACCGGCTACAAGCGCGAGCATCCGAATGTCGCGACCTACAATTCGCGCTTCCATGAGGGCCGCTATGTGCAGGGCGTGATCGCGGCAAGCGTGTCCGAGGCGGGCGTCGCCGGCTACATCGCCTCCTTCCCGATCCCCGAAGTGATCATGGGCATCAACGCCTTCATGCTCGGCGCGCAGTCGGTCGACCCGGACTTCGAGATCAAGATCGTCTGGGCCAACACCTGGTTCGATGCCGCCAAGGAGGCCGACGCCGCCAAGGCCCTCATCGACCAGGGCGTCGACATCATCACCCAGCATACCGATTCGACGGCGCCGCTGCAGGTCGCCGGCGAGCGTGGCATCAAGGGTTTCGGCCAGGCCTCCGACATGATCAAGTTCGCGCCCGAGACCCAGCTCACCTCGATCGTCGACGATTGGGGTCCCTACTACATCGAGCGCGTGCAGGCGGTGATCGACGGCACCTGGGAGCAGCAGGACGTCTGGGGCGGCATGGCCGAGGGCCATGTCGTGATGGCGCCCTACACCAACATGCCGGACGATGTGAAGAAGCTCGCCGAGGAGACCGAGGCGAAGATCAAGTCCGACGGGTTCGATCCCTTCACCGGCCCGGTCAACAGGCAGGACGGCACGCAATGGCTCGCCGAGGGCGAGGTCGCCGAGGATTCGGTCGTGCTCGGCATGAATTTCTATGTCGAGGGGATCGGCGACAAGCTTCCGCAGTGATCCTGCCGGCTTCGTAACGGAAGAAAGGGCGGTCCCCCGGGGCCGCCCTTTCTCTTTTCGGTGTCCGCTCTACCCTTCGGCGCCGCGGCATCCGCCGCGGATCGCAAGGGACCGGGTTCTCAGAGCAGGAAATCGCTCTGTTGCAGGTCGATGGTGCCCAGCAGCACGATCACCCCATCCGGCAAACCGTCGCCGTCGCCGTCGCCATAGAGGAAGGTGTCGCCATCGACCTGCACATAGCGCAGTTCGCCAGCCTTGCCGGTGAATTCGGCCGTCCCGATGAACTCGAACGGGAAGCCGAGATCGAGATCGATCAGGTCGCCGTCCGACTGCGAGAAATCCTCGATCACGTCCGTGGTCTTTATATCCGGGGTCTCATCGCCGGCCGCGAACCAGAAAGTGTCCTTTCCCGCGCCCCCGTTGAGGATATCGGAGCCCCCGCCGCCGATCAGCAGGTCGTCGCCGGCCTCGCCTTCGAGGCGGTCGTCGCCGTCGCGGCCCTCGATCCGGTCGTTGCCGGCGCCGCCGCGGATGCGCGTTTCGTTGTTGTTCGAGCCGAGGATGATGTCGTCGAAATTCGAACCGCGGGCCTGGTTGGCGCCGCTGAAGCTGTCATTGCCGATGGCGTTGCCGCCGCCGAGATCGGTGGCGGTTCCTGCTTCCATGTCGATCTCTACGGCCCCGCCGGCGCGCGAATAGCTGATCCGGGCGACCGTCACGTTGCCTTCGAAAGTGACCTTGTCGTCACCGCCGGAAAGCTCGATCGTGATGAAGTTGCCGTAGGTGTTCGACCAGCTCGTATCGACATAGAAGACGTCGTCATGGGCGCTGTCGGTGATGAACTTGATGCCGGAGATCTTGTCGACCCCGCCCAGGCCGTCGCTGACGCGGAAACCCTTCTTGTTGTCGCCGCCGGCAAGCCCCTGCCGCGTGGAGGCGGTCAGGTTGGCGACGATGCCTTCCTCCGCGCCCGAATAGATAGCTCCGGAATATTCGAGATCGAGATTGCCGTCCTTGTTCTTGAGGCCCTTGATGCGGTCGTTCCCCGCACCGCCGTCGGCATCGCCATGGACCAGTGTGATCTTGTCCTTGCCGGCCCCGCCATAGAGCCGGTCCCAATTGATCATGTCGTCTTCAGCGACCTCGCGGCCGCCATGGATGACGTCCGCGCCCTTCTCGCCGTGGAAGACATTGCCGAAGGCGTCGCCCTTCATCTTGTCCTTGCGATGGGTGCCGCGGATCTCCTGGATGTTCTTGAGCGTGTCGCGTCCGCCCCAGCCGTCGATCACGATGCCCTTGACCAGGTTGATCTTGATGCCGCTGTCGATCTTGCCGGCGGAATCGAAGCCGTCATCGTTGTATTCGACGATGTTCCAGCCGCCCTTGCCGTTGATGACATCATCGCCGCTGCCGCTGTTGAACACGTCGTTGAAGCCGCGGCCGACCAGCTTGTCGTCGCCGGCACGTCCTGCGAACCAGCCCCAGTCCATCTCGCCGGCCTTCAGCTTGTCGTTGAACGCGCTGCCTTCGGCCGCCTCGATTTTCTTCAGCTGGTCGACGTTCTGTTTCTTGTCCTTTGCGGTGCCTTTCTTGAGGTCAAGGATGATACGCGATTGGGATAGATTGTAGTTGATGACGTCATATCCCTTTCCGCCATTCACCTTATCCTTTCCGCCATCGGCCATGATGATGAGATCATCGCCGGCCAGTCCCTTCAGATTGTCATTTTTCTCCTTGTCCAGCAGCCGGTCGTTTTTCTTTGTTCCGCGAATCTTCGCCATCGTCGATTACCCCCTCCATCGGTTCCCCATCATCTACGCATTTCGGGCGCAGATGACGCAATGGAAGGCAATCTATACCTGCAATCAAGTCAATTTTGCTTCTGCTTTGCGCAGCAGCGAAAGAAAAACTGATGGAAGAGAAAGGCGAAGCCGCCGTCACGCGACGGCTAGTCAAGCAGGACGAGCTCCTTTGCGATCCGCTCCGCTTCTTCCACGATCAGTTCGACCAGCGGCGTCAGCAGCGCGTTCTTGCGTATCGAGACCATCATCGGCCAGTCCAGGGAGAGCTGCGGAAGCGCGATGATGGAGATGCCGTCGCCGGCGAAGGTGTTGACCAGCCGGCGCGACTGGTAGGAGAGGCAATTCGAACCGCGCAGGAAGCGCATCAGGAAGGCGACCGAATTGGTTTCCATGACCCAATGGGGAGCGGGCAATCCGAGCATGTGCAGCAACGGGATGATCTGGCTCTGCTTGATCGGATCGTCGCCGACGAATATCCATGGATGGCTGAGCGCATCCGCCAGTTTCGGCGCTGCCTGCCGGGCGAGGTCGTTCTGATCGCCTGCGATCACCACCAGCTGATCGTCCAGCAGCCGCTTGGTGAGGATGTCGCTGTCGATGCCGTTGCGCGGTATGGGCGCGAAGACGACATCCAGCTCGCCGTTCAGCAGGCGCAGCTCCAGGCTTTCGATGGTGCTTTCGAGGACGCGCAGCTCGACGAACGGATTGAGCGCCCGGATGCGTTCGATGATCGGCGGCAGGAGCATGTGGGCGGCAGTGGCATTGGCGCCGATCCGCACCCGGCCGAGCTTGCCGCCCATGATGCTGTCGATCGTCTCCTTGGCCTGATCGAGCTCGGCCAATGCGAACCGCGCATAGCGCGCCAGGGTGTTTCCGTAGATCGTCGGCTGAACGCCACGCGGCAGCCTCTCGATCAACGGAACGCCCATATGCCGCTCGAGCTGCTGGATGATCTTCGTCAGCGCGGGTTGGGAAAGAGCCAGGCTTTCGGCCGATCTCCTGATCGATTTGAGCCGGCATACTTCGAGGAAAGCGTAGAGATCCCGCGTTTTGAGGTTCATCACAACCTTTCCGGTTTCCGAGATCGAGAACCCTGCGGTCCCAGAGCCCCCGCCGGAGCATTCCCTCCGATCTCCGACGGCGCCGCGTCGGCGATCATACCGGCACATCGATCCGGAAGTCGATGCGTTCGTGTGTCGGTGATCGTTCATCGCTGGAAGGCCGTTCAAGCCGGCTTGGCGGGGAGCGGCGCGGTCCGCTCCCTCGGCAGACCGCCGCTTATTGGGTCCGGCCGCGGGCGTCGATGGGCCAGATGTCGATGACACGCCCGTTCTGGATGACGTGATAGCAGTCGAAGAGGTTGACCGTGGTGTCGCAGTGGCCGGGCAGAATGGTGAGACGATCGCCGAGGCGGGGCGGCTCGGCAAGCGTCCCGGTGTCGATGATGCCGTGCTCGTCGCCGCCGAAGCTGAAACCGGCTTCGGGATATTCGACGATCACCGGAACGCCTGCGTCGCATGAAAGGCTCTTCAGGCCTGCATCCAGGACGGCCCGCCCGTGGCGCGCGCTGATGATCTCGGTCGCGACGAAGAGGGCGCTGCGGAAGCGGCGGAACGGGCCTCCGCCATGGCCGCCGATCTGGCGGTACTGGGCATCCATTATCACATAGGAGCCCGGCTGCACCTCGGTGAGAACGGCCAGCTCCAGATCCGCGTCCAGCGTGCCGGTTCCGCCGCCGGTCACGATCTCGGTGCAGTGTCCGGCCCGGCTCAGCTCGGAGAGGATCGCGCGCAATCGTTCGGTTGCGGCAACCACCGCTTCGCGCCGGCTCTGCCAGCCTTCGACATGTTGCAGCTTGCCTTGATATGCCTGCACACCCTTCAGGTGCAGGCATGGGTGAGCCTCGACGGCGACTGCGAGCGCCAACGCTTCCTCCGCGGTGGGGACGCCGCATCGAGACTGGCCGAGATCGAGTTCGATCAGCACGTCGACATCCTGGCCGCGGGCGCCGGCGGCCGATGCCAGCCGCTCGATGCCCTCGACGCTGTCGACGATCAGGGTGAGCTTGCAGGTGCGGGCGAGGGCGACGGCCCGTTCCAGCTTCTCGCGACTGACGATCTCGTTCGTCACAAGAATGTCCTTGATGCCCCCGGCAGCGAAAATCTCGGCTTCGCTGAGCTTCTGGCAGCAGATTCCGACCGCGCCCTGGGCAATCTGGCGGTGCGCGATTTCCAGGCACTTGTGACCCTTCGCATGCGGGCGGTGTCGAATGCCGGACTGTCCCGCCATCGCCGCGAGAAGGGCGATATTGTGGTCGACGGCATCGAGATCGAGCAGGAGCGCCGGGGTAGGGACATCGAGGGCTGCACGCCCGATGTGGCTCGAAATATCGCAATCCCGTGACAAGCTAGGCTCCCTTTCCGGTCAGGAGATCCTGGAAGACCGCGGACCGACGGCCCGGACGCGCCTTCCTCATGAAATCGTACGGATAGTGTCCGGGCATCGCACCGGCCGCATCGATCGCGGCGACCTCCTCGGGCCGCAGTTTGATTGCCGTCGCGCCGAGATTGTCTTCAAGCTGCCGGGCTGTGCGGACCCCCAGGGCGACCGATCCCACGCAGGACTTCGCCAGCGACCACGCCAGCGCCACTTGAGAAGGCGTCGCCGTCCGCTCCGCTGCGATGTGATGCAGGGCTTCCACGACGGCACCCGTCATTTCGGTCAGGCGGCGGTCGCGATTGTCTTCGAGGTTCGGGGCGGTGTCGAGCCGGCCCTGGTCCGGCGTCGCGGAGTTGTATTTCCCGGTGAGCACTCCGCCGGCCAAGGGGCTCCACGGCACGAGCGAGACACTGAAATGGGCGAAGAGATCGAAGAACTCGTCTTCGATCCAGCGGCAGATCGGGCTGTACTGATATTGCGCGCAGATGATCCTGGGCAATCCCGACTGCTCGGCAAGCGTCAGGGCATGCGCCAGGCGCCAGGCGAACTGGTTGCAGATCCCGAGATAATGGACCTTGCCGGAATCCATCAGATGCTGCACCGCCTCCAGCGACTCCTGGATGCCGGAGAAGCCGTCATGGGTGTGTAGATAGAGGATATCGACATAGTCGGTGCCGAGCCGGCGAAGAGATGCTTCGGTTCCGGCGATCACATGCTTGCGGCTGAGCCCGGCATCGTTCGTGCCGGGGCCGACGGGCAGTCCCACCTTGGTGGAGATGGTGAGCCTGTCGCGATCGTCACGGATCGCGGCGCCGAGGATGCGCTCGGACGCGCCCTCGCCATATGCGTCGGCGGTATCGAAGAAGTCGCCTCCGGCCTCCAGATAGGCATCGATCAGGGCACGGGATTCCGCCTCGGAAACTCCACGCCCGCTCTGCTCGCCGAAGATCATCGTTCCGAGGCAGAGTTCCGATACGACAAGACCAGAGCGTCCGAGCTGCCTGTATTCCATCATGGTCCCCTGTTTCCGATCGCTTCATCTTTTGAAAGGGGACTTGGACCGGAGACTGCGTGGGAGGAGAAAAACGCAAGACGGTGGCAAGCACGGACGAGCATTTTCGACGCATTCAGGGGCGATTTCGGCCCGACCCCGGAGGGGGCCGCAGCCCCGGTCCAAGTCCCTAACAGCCTCTAGACGGGTTCTCCCTCCCAGATCAGCCGCGTTTTCATCGGCGTGCCGGCCTCGAGAGCGCGGAAATTGTCATAGGCGATTTGTGCCATGTACTCGTAGCGGCGGGGGCCCGCGACGGCATTGTTCGGCGTGATGATCACCCTGTCCAGGCCCCACAACCTGCTCTCGGGCTCCAGCCGCTCCATGTTCCGATCGGTCACCTGACCCTTCGGGAAGCCGTGATTGTCTGAGGCGTAGCCGCCCAGATGGCCGCTGACGAGCGCCCGAACCACCGCATCCTCGTCGATGCACTCGCCGCGCGCGACGTTCATGAGGTAGCCGCCGGGCTTCATAAGGCTCAGCATCTCGTCATTGACGATCCGCGCGGTGTTGGAGTTGATGGGAATCGCGAGCAGGACGAAATCGCTTTCCCCGAGAACCGAATGCATCGCGTCGATACCGACCATGCGGTCGACATTGGGATCCCCCTTCGAAGGGTCGCGGCGGCAGCCCAGGACGCGCATGCCGAGCGCCTTCGCCAGATAGGCGACGCGACTGCCGATGGCGCCGACCCCGATCACGCCGAGCGTCATCCCGTTCAACTCGAGGGCGGGATAGCGCTGCCAGTGCCCGACCAGGTGCTGGCGCATGCAACGGGTCATGTTGCGGCTGAACATCAGCATGAAGCAGAGGACCTGCTCGGCGATCACCACCGCGCCGGCGCCCTTGGAGGTCGAGATCGCTATTCTCCGCTTGCGGAAATCGGCCGCCGTGACGGTGCTGCGCTTGAAGAAATGGTCCGCGCCGGAAGAGGCGATATGGACCCATCGCAGCTTCGTCGCCGCGTCCAGGACCTCCTTCGACAATTTGTCGACGGCCATGAACGTGGCGTCCGCGGCAAGTTTCAGCGTCTCTTCCGCATCCTTCGCGACCACGACGGAGACTTCCGGCGCCAGCCGGGCAAACTCGTCCCGGAATTTGGCGCCGCTGAAGTCGTATGGGATCTCTTCTTCTTCCGTGAAGAAGCGCCGGTCCTCGAAGTCGTGCGCGACCAGGAGGAGGGGGCGGCCGGTGGGATCCTTGCTCATTCGATATGCGCCAGACATTCCATTTCGACCAGAAAGTCGGGATTGCCCATCTTCGCTTCGATCGACGCGCGCGCAGGATAGTTGCCGGGCTTGAAATAGGTCTTGAAAACCTCGTTCATCTCCGGGAAGTCGGTGATCCTTGGCATCACGATCGTGACCTTGATCGCCTTGTCCAGCGACGATCCGCACGACTCCAGGATGTTTTTGACGTTCTCCATGCACTGGGTCATCTGGGCCCGGAAGTCGCCGAGCGCGATGCTCCCGTCCGGCCGCAGCGGCGTCGTCAACGCGGTGTAGACCAGGTTCCCGAACACGACGGCATGCGATGAAGGCGCCTTGGGATCGGCAATATCGTCCAACACCACAACCTTGCGAGAAGTCATTCCATCCTCCGAGCCTTGAATTCTTCGAGTGTCACGATCCGCTTGCGGCGGTTCGGCGGGGAAGGGTGCTGTCCCGTCCCCGATTTCATCTGATCTACGCATCCGCATCTTCCGTCGGGGCGACGGCTCCTGTCCGCTCGGTGATGAGCTTGTAGTGGTGGATCTGCCTGTGCGCGGCGAAATTGAAGATGTTTTCCTTGTTGAACCGGCACTCGTCGAGATCGCATTTGGCGACGACCAGCTCATCATCGAAAGTGTGCGCTGCCGCGACGATCTCGCCCTGCGGCGTGATGATGCAGCTTCCGCCCATCATATCGATTCCGCCTTCGTTGCCCGCCTTGGCGGCGGCCACCACCCAGGTCCCGTTCTGGTAGGCGCCGGCCTGCATGCTGAGATTGTTGTGGAAGACGCGAATGAAGGCCGGCTCGCCGCGGAGCTGGTCGAGCTGGGGGGTGTTGTAGCCGAGGAGCACCATCTCGACCCCCTGCAACCCCATGACCCGGTAGGTTTCCGGCCAGCGGCGGTCGTTGCAAAGGCACATGCCCATGACGCCGCCCATAGTGCGCCAGACTGGGAAGCCGAGATCGCCCGGTTCGAAATACCGCTTCTCCAGATGCTGCCAGGGGTCCTGCGGCTTGTGCTCGGCGTGGCCCGGCAGATGGACCTTCCGGTACTTGCCGACGATCTTGCCCTTGTCGTTGACGAGGATGGAGGTGTTGAAATGGCGTTGCCGCCCGTCTTCCTCCGCCAGCTCGCAATAGCCGAGATAGAAGCCGATCCCCAATTTCTGCGCGAGCTCGAAAAGCGGGGCGACGTCCGGGTTCGGCATCGAGCGCTCGAAGAAAACGTCGACCTCTTCCTGGTTCTCGAACCACCACCGGGGAAAGAACGTGGTCAGCGCCATCTCGGGATAGACGACGACGTTGCAGCCCTTGGAATGCGCCTCGCGCATCAGCTCCATCATCCGCTGGACGACGGCTTTGCGCGGCGTGTCCAGTTCGATCGGCCCCAGTTGAGCGGCGCCGGCTACGATAATCCTGCTCATTTGTTCCTCGTTCGTATTCTCAAATAGAAGAAGGTCGTGCTCAGGCCGCGACTTGGGCGGCGCGCGCCTCCTGGAGCACCATCTCCTTGAGCTCTCGCTCCAATGCGTTGAATTCGCTGCTGTTCTCATCGCGTGGCCGGGGAAGGTCGACGCGAATATCTGCCTTTACGCGTCCTGGATTGGCCGTCATGACCAGGACGCGATCCGCAAGCAGCACCGCTTCGTCCACCGCGTGGGTGATGAAGATCACCGTCTTGCCCGAACCGGTCCAGACCCGCAGCAGTTCCTGCTGCATGATGGCGCGCGTCTGGGCATCGAGCGCCCCGAACGGCTCGTCCATCAGGAGGACGTGCGGATCCGTGGCCAGGACGCGCGCCAGCCCCACCCTTTGTTTCATGCCGCCCGACAATTCGCTCGGATACCGGTCGGCGAAAGCGCTCATATTGGTCAGCGCCAACGCCTCGTCGGCCCTGCGCGTCCGCTCCGATTTCGGGATGCCCATCATTTTCAGCCCGAACTCGACGTTCCGGCGCGCCGTCAGCCATGCGAACAGGCCGACTTCCTGGAACACGACGCCGCGGTCCGGACCGGGTTCCGACACCTGCCGTCCATCGACGCTGACCTCGCCGCCGGACGGGGTGACGAAGCCGGCGACCATGTTCATCAGGGTCGTCTTGCCGCAGCCGCTCGGCCCGACGATGCAGACGAATTCGCCCTGTTCGATCCTGACCGTCGTCTCCAGCACGGCATTCGCCAGTCCGCTGCGCGAGGCATAGGTCTTGGTCACGCGGTCGATGGAAATGAAGGGACTCGGGTTCATGGCATCCATCTCATTTCGATACGTCATGATCGACCCACACCAGCACGCGCCGCTCGATCGCGAGCATCACCCGGTCCGACAGGAAGCCGAGCAGGCCGATGACGATCATGGAAGCGATGACGATGTCGGCTCGCAGGAAGCCGTAGGCATCGAACATGACGTAGCCGAGACCGCTCTTGACCGCGACGAGCTCGGACGCCACCACCGCCATCCAGGCGAACCCGATGGAGATGCGCAAGCCGGCGAAGATCGACGGCAGCGCCGCCGGCAACACGACGAAGACGAGCAGCCGCCATCCGCTTGCGCCGAGCATGCGTCCTGCCCTGATGACGACCGGGTCGACATAGCGCACCCCCTGAAGGGTATTGAGGTAGATCGGGAAGAACGCCGCCAGGACCACCAGATAGATGGCCGCGGTGTCGCCGATGCCGAACCACAGCATGCTGATCGGCACCCAGGCGGTGACCGGGATCGGCCGCAGAAGCTGGAGCGTCGGATCGACGAAACGGCGGAGCGAGGCGGTCCAGCCGACCAGGATGCCGAGCGGAATGCCGAGCAGGATCGCGATCACATATGCCGCTATGATGCGCCGGGAGCTGGCCACGACGGCGGTGAGAAGCTCGCCGGAATAGATCTGGGTCGTGCCCGTCGCCCCGGTCGCCCAATCATAGAGCGAGAGCGCCACCACATGCGGAGGGGGAAAGAACGGCCCCAGATACTCCCGCAGCGACAACGACACGACGAACCAGACGAGGATGAGGCCTGCCGGCACGGCGAGGTAGCTGAAGCTGTACTTCGCTCGAACCACCCACCGGCCGTCGCTACCTGTCAACGGCATGGCCAGACTCACGCCCCGAGCTCCTCGGGCGACTTGCCTGTCGCTTTGGAAAGGAACGTGTAGTCGATATGCGACGGGAGCTTGTCCGTGACGTCGGACTGCAGGAAGCCCGCCTCGTAAAGTCCCGCCGAAAGCGCCTGGATCGACTCCATCGGGAGCGTCCAATCCAGCGAGACGTTCGACCAGTATTGCGGGTCCAGTCCCGCGCCCTCGGGATTCATGAGGTGTTCGAGCGTCGCATTGTCGTAGAGCGTCGTCTTGGCCGTATCCGTCACCCACGCCGCCCGGTCGTCATGATAGAAGGAAATGGCCTTCACATGCGCATCGACGAGCGCCTGGACCGTCTCCGGATTGCTTTTGAGGAAATCGGTCCGCACGATGAGCGGGCTGTTCAGGCGCGTGAACGGATGGACATGCCCGTCGGTGAGGAGGATGCCGTAGCCGTCGAGGCGGGTCTGCGTCGCCGTCGGCTCCGTGATGAGCGCGACGTCGATGGCGCCCTGTTGCAACGCGAGCGCCTGGTCGGCATTCGTCTTGACGTCGACGAATTCGATATCGTCGGCCGTCATTCCGGCCGAACGCAGGCCGAGCCGCAATATGAACTCCTGATGCGAGCCGCGCGCGCATCCGACCTTGCGCCCTTTGACGAGTTCCCATGGCGGCGTGCTGCCGGCATAGGCCTTGTTCTTGTCGTCGATGTCGGAGGCTTCCAGCAGGCCCGGCGCGATGACGACCTCGCTGAGGCCGCCGCAGGACCCGGAAACCACGGTGAGATCGATATTCTGCGCCAGCGCCATGCACAGATGGGAGAAATTGACGAGAATATCGGAAGCCTGCGCGTCGCCCTTGCTGAGGGCAACCATGCCGTCCAGGCCGCGGTTGAAGCCGATGAGCTCGATGGTGACGCCGGCCTCCTTCGCGAACTCGACTTCCTTCTCCACGATCGCGGCAGGCGCGAATTGTCGTATCCAGGCAAGCTGAAGCGTCGACGCCTGCGCCTGCGCCGACCTCGAAAGATAGGGCATGCCGACGACGGCTGCCGAACCGGCAAGAAATTTACGTCGAGTGTACATCTTAAGGCTCCCATTTGGTCGGTTTCTGTTTTTTCTGGATGGTTAGCGATGGCAAACACGCGAACAAGACGAATTTGCGCACTAGCCGATAACATTTTGGAATACCTCGGGTGCCGGCGTGGCATCTCCGCGGTTCCGCTGCTCAATCCATCCGGCATCCCGCGACTTGCCGTCTCAGGCGAAAGACGGCTTTGACGGCGGTCGACGTGAAACGGCCGGCCCGCCGAGGTCCGGTCACGCAAGAGCGCTCATTGCTCGGAATGCATGTCGCGGAACAGGCGCGGCGTGACGCCGAAGCGGCGCTCGAAAGCTTCCGCGAGGCGGGGAGGCGGGAACAGTCCGACCTGACCGGAAACCGATTTCAGCGACAATCCCCGCGACAGCAGCATGCGGGCGGCATCGAGCCGGGCGGCCTCCACGAAGCGGGCCGGGGTCTGGCCGGTGGCAGCGACGAATTTGCGATGGAAGGTGCGTTCGGAAAGACCCGCTTTGGCGGCCAGCGAAGGAACGTCCAGGGACGCATCGAGGTTCGACTGCATCCATCCGATCAGGTCGGCGAACGGGCTATCCGCCTTCACCTGGGCCTTGAGCACCGGGCTGAACTGGGACTGGTAGCCAGGCCTTCGGGCATAAAGCACCAGCCGCTTGGCGACTTCGCCGGCGACCGCCGCATCGAGGTCGCGCGTGACCATGGCCAGCGCCATGTCGATGCCGGTGGTTACCCCGGCCGACGTCCAGAGCTTTCCGTCGATCACATAGAGCGCATCGGCGTCGACGGTGACCTCGGGAAAGGCTTCCGCGAGCGGGGCGGAAGAATCCCAATGTGTCGCGACCCGATGGCCGTCGAGCAATCCGAGCGCGGCCAGGAGGAAGCCACCGGTGCAGACCGAGCCGAAGCGCTG
>CAYYZC010000022.1:4615-20994 GCA_964475605.1 uncultured Chelativorans sp. | reverse complement strand
CGCTACAGCCCCGAAACGAGATGACCGCCATCGACGGCGAGGACGGTCCCGGTGATATAGGCGCCGGCATCCGACGCAAGCAGCAGCAATGCCCCGTCGAGTTCCTCGGGCCTTGCGACCCGGCGCTGCGGGATGCGCTTGATCAGCGCGGCACCCGCACCGCTTTCGAAGAATTCGGCATTGATCTCCGTCACCACATAGCCGGGGCAGAGCGCATTGACCCTGATGCCGTGGCGCGCCCATTCGAGCGCCAGCGACTTGGTGAGCTGGACCAGTCCGGCCTTGGAGGCCGCATAGGCGGCGACCTGGCCGGCGACACGGATGCCGAGGATCGAGGCGATGTTGACGATCGAGCCGCCGCCATTCTTCGCCATGTTGCGCGCCGCGGCCTGCGCGACGAGGAAGGCGCCCTTCAGATTGGTGTCGATGACGCTGTCCCAGTCCTCCTCCGAGACATCGAGCGCCGGGCTGTGGGCGGCGATGCCGGCATTGTTGACGACGATGTCCGGCGACAGCCCGGCAAAGAGCCTGGTCACCGAATCAAGGTCGGTGACGTCGAGCGAGACGGCGCGCGCCCTGCCGCCCTCTGCCGCGATCGCTTCGCAGGCCTCGGCCAGCCGATCGGCGCGACGGGCGGCGAGGATCACCTCGGCCCCGGCACGCGCGAGCAGGCCGGCGAAGTGGCGGCCGAGGCCGCTCGATGCGCCGGTGACGAGCGCGGTGCGGCCGTCGAGCGTCCAGCGGTCGAATATCGGGGATGCGGTCATGCGGTTCTCTCTTCCGGTGCGGCCGGGTCGTCAAGCTCCCGGCGCAGCATGAATTTCTGGATCTTGCCGGTGGCCGTCTTGGGCAGGTCGCGGAAGACGAAGCGGCGCGGCACCTTGAAGCCGGCGAGACGCTGGCGGCAGAACGCGGTGAGCTCTTCCGCGCTCGGCGCCTGCTGGCCCGGCTTGAGTTCGATGCAGGCGCAGGGCACCTCGCCCCATTTCGGATCGGACATGGCGACGACGGCAGCGAGCATGACGGCAGGATGCTGATGCAGCACGCTTTCGATCTCCAGCGTCGAGATGTTCTCGCCGCCGGAGATGATGATGTCCTTGGCGCGGTCCTTGATCTCGATATAGCCGTCCGCATGGCGCACGGCGAGATCGCCGGTGTGGAAAGCGCCGCCGGCGAAAGCCTTCCCGGTCGCGGCCTCGTCCTTGTAATAGCCCGCCATCAGCGTGTTGGAGCGGAGCACGATCTCGCCTACCGTCTCGCCGTCATGCGGAACAGGCTCTCCTTCAGGCGTCACGACGTCCGCCGTCTCGCAGAGCGGATGGCGCACGCCCTGGCGGGCGAGCAGGGCGGCGCGTTCTTCCGCGCTCGGGTCGCCCCAGTCCTCGCGCAGCGCGGTGCCGGTCGCAGGCCCGTAGGATTCCGTCAGCCCGTAGAGATGGACCAACTCGATGCCGAGCGCGTCGAGCCCGCTGATCAGCGCCGTCGTCGGCGCGGCTCCGCCGGTCGCCACCCTGATCGTGGTCGCAGAGCGCCGGCGCACCTCTTCCGGCGCGTTGAGCAGCATGTAGAGAACCACCGGCGCGCAGCAGAAATGGGTGATGGCGCGGCGCCCGATCTCGTCGAAGATCTCGGCGGGATCGACCTGCGCCAGGCAGACATGGGTGCCGCCGACGGCGGTCACCGCCCAGGTGTGGCTCCAGCCATTGCAGTGGAACATGGGCAGAATCCACAGATACTGCGTCCGGTCGGTGAAGCCGAGGGATACGACATTGGCGATCGCATTGAGGAAGGCGCCGCGATGCGTATAGGCGACGCCTTTCGGCTTGCCGGTGGTGCCCGACGTGTAGTTGAGGCAGATCGGCTGCCACTCCTCCACGATCGCGTCGGTGGAGATCGGCAGCGGCTCGACACCGGCAAGGAAGTCGTCGAGCGCGGTCGCAGCCCCTCCCCCGGCCTCCCCGGCGGCGACGACCCTGACCGGCAGGCCCTGCGCGGCCGCTTCCACCGTCTCCAGCAGCGAAGTGTCGGCGAGGATGAGCCTGCTCTCCGAATGCTCGAAAATATAGGCGACGGTCGCCGCGTCGAGGCGCGTATTGATCGAATTGAGCACGGCGCCGATCATCGGCACGGCATAGTGCATCGCCAGCATCTCGGGGCGGTTGGGAAGCATCGCCGAGATCACGTCGCCGCGCCCGAAGCCCTCGCGACTGAGCGCGGCGGCGATGCGGCCGACCAGCTCGCCGAAGGCGCTGTAGGTCCAGCTCCGCTCGCCGAAGACGACGGCCGTCCTGTCGGGATAGATCTCGATGCTGCGGCGCAGGAAGTCGACCGGCGTCAGCGGGCGGAAATTCGCCTCGCGCGGCGCAAGGAAGTCGGTCAGTTCCATGGCATTCCTCCCGGCGATGTGGAGACGGCTGCGCGGACGGGGACCAGCCGCGTCGCCAAACGGACCCATCGGCGCTCCGGAGCGCCGGCGCACGGCCGGGCCGCAGCGTGCCGAAGCCCCCGCGGACAAGTAGCGGCGGCGCCGAAAAGCGTCAACCGGTTGTCGGACAGTCGGATAACCCATACACAATTCTGGCGAATGACGAGTGGCGCCCGCAGCTTGTTGCGGTCACAATGGGCGGAGAGAGGATGAAGCGGCGAATGGCAGGTTCGGCGAACGAGAAGAGCGCAGGCATCAACCTGCCCCTGCTCGACACCGCTCCCGGCTACAAGCGGGTGGCGGACCTGATCGAGCAGGAGATCGTGGCGGGGCGGATCAAGCCGGGCGACCTGCTGCCCACCGAGACAGACCTCGCCGACCAGCTCGGCGTCCACCGGTCCACGGTGCGCGAGGGCATCCGCTCGCTGGAGAATTCGGGGCTGATCAAGCGCACGGCGGGCAAGCGGCTGATGGTGTCGGTGCCGGATGCCAGCGCCGTCTCCCGCTACAACACGCGCGCCATGGGCATGCTGAAGGTCAGCTTCCTCGACCTCTGGGAGATGCAGATGGAGATGGAGCCCTTCTGCGCCGACCTGGCGGCGAGCCGGATCACCGCGGAAATGTGCGACAGCCTCATGGACAGCGTGCGGCGCGTCCGGACCGAGCTCGACGATGACGAGGCGGTGATCGCGCACGACATCGAGTTCCACGGCATCGTCGCTCGGGCGACCGGCAATGCGGCGCTCGAACTGTCGCTGCAGCCGATCGGCATGCTGCTTCTGTCGGCAACGCGCGACCTCTACCGGCAGGTACCGCCGGCGCGCCATCGCCTGCTTGCCGCGCACCAGGCGATCGCCGAGGCGATCTGCGCCCGCGACCGCGAGACGGCGCGCGAATGGATGGCGAAGCATATCCGCGATTTCCGCCGCGGCTATCTGGTGGCCGGGCTCAGCCTCGACGACCCGATCAGGCTCGATCCGCGCGCCGCGCGATAGCGCCTCAGGTCCTGACGATGCCGTTATGGTATCCGCCGTCGACGCAGAATTCTTGCGCGTTGACATAGCTCGCCTCGTTGGAAAGCAGGAACAGCACCGCGTAGGCGACCTCCCATCCGGTGCCCTGCCGGCCGAAGGGCACGGTGCGGGCCCGGTCGGTGCGGCGGCGGCCTTCGAGGCGACCGAGCGGCGTGTCGATCAGGCCCGGCAGCACGCAGTTCGAGCGGATGCCGCGCGGCTCGCCGGCCTTGGCGACGCTGTGCGACAAGGTGATGATGCCGGCCTTGGAGACCTCGTAGGACGGCTGGTTGACGATCGGCCGGTAGGCGGCGAGGGAGGAGATGAAGACGATCGCGCTGCCGTCCTCCATCACCTCCAGTCCCCGCTGCGCATAGAGCATGTGGCTGCGCAGGTTGACGGAGAAGTCGTTGTCCCAGCGCTCGACCGGGATCTGCGACAGCGGCAGGCCGGACGTGATGCCGACATTGAGCACCAGCCCGTCCAACCCTCCTGCCGCCTCCACGAATTCGTCGATCGAGCCGCGAATCGCCTCGGGATCGCGGACATCGGCGACAAGCGGAAAGGCGGTGCCGCCGGATGCGGCGATCGCATCGCAGACCGCGGCGGCGGCAGATTCGGAAAGATCGACGCAGCCGACCACGGCGCCCTCGCGTGCCGACAATTCGCAGATGGCGCGGCCATTGCCGATCGGTGCGTCCGCATCATCGATCTTCTGCTGGCCGCCGCCGACCACCAATATGCGACGCCCGGCAAGCCTGCCGCGCCCCGGCGCCTCGCCGCGTGTCTCGGCAAAGACCTGCCGGTTCGGATCATCGTCGCTGCGCATGTCAGTCATCCACCCGTTCGAATGCCAATCTGGGGCGCCCGCCGTCCGCAAGGACGATCTGCGCCGCCACCTTTTGCCCCACCGCAAGCTCGTCCATTCCGACGTCGCGGATATTGGCGAAGACGCCCGGCCCCTCGACAAGGCGGACCAAGGCGACATTGTAGGGCGTGTCGGTGAAGCGCGGATCGACCGGCTCGCAATACCAGAGGAAGGTCTCGACCGTTCCGCGGCCGGAGACGGCTTCCCATGTCCATTCGTCCGACAGGCAGCGCGGGCATGCGAAGCGCGCCGGATGCCTGAAGGTGCCGCAGCCGGAGCAGCGCTGGAAGGATACCGAGCCCTTCGTGAGCTCCGCGCGATACTCCTCGTCCAGTGCCTTCTCGTAGAGCAGGTCGGTCATGGGCCTAGTCCGTCACATAGATCGAGGACAGATAGTCCTCACGCAGGCGACCGGTGGTCGTGTACTGGGCGACCCGGGCGCCCTCGACCTGGCGCTCCCCGCATTCGCCGCGCAATTGGCGGACGAGCTCGGCATGATGCAGCCAGCCGACAAGATAGCCTTCCGACAACTGGCCGCCATGGGTGTTGACCGGAATGCTGCCGCCCGGCCCGATGGCGCCGCTCTCGATGAGCGCCGGGCTCTCGCCCTCGCCGCAGAAGCCGTAATTCTCCAGCGTCAGCGGGATCGCCACCGTGCTCGCGTCGGAGACGAGCAGCACGTCGACATCCTCCGGGCCTATACCGGCGCCATAGACCTGCGCGGCAGCACCCCGCATGCCGTGGCAGAGGAAATGATCCCCGTCGTCGAGGATGGAGGGCTTCTGCTGGCGCCCGACGGAATGGAGGTAGACGGGCTTCCTGGGAAGATCGCCGGCCATGTCGCCGCGCACCAGCACCAGCGCCACCGCACCGGCGGTGACCTTGACGATGTCGTGCCGGCGCAGCGGCTTCATCAGATAGGGCTCGGCGAGATAGTCCTCGAGGCTGAGCGGATCCTTCCAGGCCGCGATCGGGTTCATCGCCGCGTATCGGCGCGCCGTCACCGCAACCCGGCCGAGCGTCTCCTCGGTCGAACCGTAGCGCGCCATATGCTGCGTCCAGCCGAAGGCGGAGGCGGCGGCGGCATTCACCAGGCCGGTATCGGCATCATAGGTCGCTGCACCCGACAGCGCCTCCATCGCGCCCGGCGGGTTGCGCGCGAAGGCGCAGACGACGACGTCGCAGATGCCTGAGGCGATCAGCATGGCGCCATACTGGGTGGTGAAGCCGCCGGTGCCGTAGTCGAGATAGCCGGTGACGCGCGGGGCGATGCCGATCAGGCGCGCCATGTCGAGCGGATCGATGCCGGAACCGTCGAGCTGGCGCGCCGTCAGCAGGCCGTCGATGCGTGTCCAGTCCGCGATGCCGGCATCGTCGAGTGCAGCGTGGATCGCCTCGAGGCCGAGCCGATAGACCGAGACGCCCGGATGCCTGCCCTGCCTGGTCGTGCCGACACCTGCAATCGCAACCCTGTCGCGCTGCCAGACCTGCTGCCTCATCCGCTCCTGAAAACCTCGCTCGAACCGCACCGACCGGTTCCAAGTGAGGTCCGCACCGCGCGAGGGTCAAGCCGGGCGCCGGGATAATTGCACTCGAAATGTCGTCGTCAGGCGGCCTGAAGCCGGGGCGTCCGGCCGAAGGTGGAGACGAGATCGTCGCGGTAGGACGACAGCGTGTCGTCCAGCGTGCGCGTGACCTGGTCGCGGATCGGCTCGAGCTGCTCCCCGAAGCCGCCGATGCCGACGGCGACATTGCGGCCGGCGATCCTGACCGGAAGCAGCACCGCGACGGCCGCAGCGCCGTCGATGCGCCTGTTGTGCATGAAGAGCGCCCCCTTCGAGCGCACCTCGCGCAGCATCGCCGTCGTCGCCGCGACGTCGACCTTGAAGTCGCGCTCGGGCTCGCGCGCGTTGATCAGGCGGATGATGCGGTCGATCTGAGCCTCGCTCTCGCGGCTGAGCAGCAGGCAGCCATAGGGCGACCAGGTCAGCGGCAGCGAGCCGCCCTCGTCGACCCGCATGGTCGGCGGCAGGTCGTCGCCGACGATGCGGTGCCATTGGACGGAGATGTCGTTCTGGGTCGTCAGCGAGACGGTCTGGCCGGTCCGCCCCCTGAGGTCGCCGAGCAGCGCGGTGAGGATGCCGCGCCGGAACATCTGCTGGTAGCCGAGAGTCTCCAGCCATTCGCCGATGCGATAGACCTCCGGCGCCGGCAGATAGGTGCGGCGCTTGCGGTCGAAGGAAAGATAGCCGGTACTGACCAGGCTCTTCAGCAGGAATGTGGCGCTCGACTGCGGATAGCGCAGCCTGGCGATGATCTCCTTCTGGTTGAGCTCGCGCTGTTCTTCGGAGAACAGCCTGAGGATCTCCAACGCCCTGACGGCGGACTTCACCGGTTCACGCGACATGACAGTTCCTCCCTGAACCGGGAAATATGACTCGCAAACGGGTCACCGGCAAGAATCCCAGCGGATAATAGGGTTGTCGGACAATCGAATCGGCGCGACGTCGCCTCCCGGCCAGGCCGCTTCCGCGGCCAGTGCCGGAGATGCCTGCCGGAATTGTCAGACGGCGTTGGCTGCCGCGCGCTCCACATTCGGCACGGCGATCCGCCGTCCGTAGTTCTGCACTGCCGTCTGCAGGCGCGGGATGATGCTGTCGAGCTTGCGCTCGATGCGTTCGACGGTTCCGCCGACGCCGATCGCCACCGCGCGTCCGGCTACGGAGCCGGGCAGCAGCATGGAGACGCTGGCGCCGCCGACGAGGAAGGTGTTGCGATAGTAGCAATGGCCGGTCTGGCGGATCTGCTCGGCCTTGCGCACCGCCTCGAACGGGTCGATGCGCAGGCGCTTGTCGCGCTGGCGCGCATTGACCAGACGACACATCCTGTCGACCCGGTTGGCGTCGAACCGGCTGAGCAGCGCCCAGCCATGGCTCGAATAGGTCAGCGAATACATATGGCCTTCCGGGTAGTAGAGGCTGCGCGGCAGGTTGCGCGCGATCACCCGGTGCCAGAAGACGTTGGTGTCGTTCTGCGTCGACAGGGCCACCGTCTCGCCGAACTCGTCCTCCAGCTCCCGGATCAGCTCGGCGATCGGGCTGTCGCCGTCCATGCGGCCGTAATCGGTCTCGCGCAGCCACTCGCCCACGCTGAGGACCTTCGGGGTCGGGAAATAGGTGCGCTCTTCCGGGTCGTAGATAAGATAGCCCGAGGCGACCATCGTCTTGAGGAGGAAGGTCGTGCTCGATTGCGGATAGCCGAGCGTCTTCACCACCTCGCGCTGGGACAGCGCGCGGCGCTCGGTCGCAAACAGATAGAGCACGTCCAGCGATCGGACGGCGGATTTGACCTCACGGCTAGACATGACGAACCTCCCTGCGCCTTGCCTGCATCGACTATATAAGCCGCGCCCGCCTGCGGGACAATGAGCGCACCCCCGGGTGGAGCCGTCCGGAAGCCGGCAAAGCGGGAGTTCGCCGATTATTGCATCTGAAAAACTCCTTTACGTTCATTGACACTTGCGGGTCGGAAATCCTCCAATCCGCCTCGATCGGTGCTTCCCAATCCGGGGCCGTGATCCCGAGGAGGATCGTGACCCCGGCACGACGTGTCGCCATGACAGCACCGAAACGCGGAAATACGCCCGGCCTTGCCTGCCGCAACCGGGCAGCGGGCGGCTGAACCGGTTCAGTTCACGCTTCGGAGGAGATGGAAATGCCAAGAACGAAACTCGGACTGGCCGCATCCGCGGCCATGTATCTCGCCCTTGCGGCCAACGCCAACGCCGCCGACGTCCTGGTCGGCGCCATTGCCGAGCTCACCGGCCTCAACGCCAATGTCGGCACCCAGACGGCGCGCGGCCTGGAAGTGGGCGCGGCATGGCTCAACGAAAATTACGACATGAACGGCAACACGATCAATCTGGTGATCGAGGACAACGCAACCGACAAGGGCCAGGCGCTGACGCTGCTCAACCGCTTCGCGCTCCGCGACAATGCCGACATCGTCGTAGGCACCTCCTCGAGCATCCTGGCGCTCTCGATCGCGCCGCGTGCGGAGGAGCTGGAAGTGCCGATGATCACCAGCGCCTTCGCGCCGGCGGTCGTCGAAGGCCGCAAATGGGTGTTCAAGGCGTCCGACACGCCGCAGCGGATGTTCCAGTCGATCGCCAACTACACCGCCGACGTGCTCCAGCCGGAGACCTGCGTGCGCGTCTTTGCGCGCGACAACGAAGCCTATGTCGAGCAGAGCAATGTCTGGGCGGAGGTGGTGAAGGAGAAGGGCGTCGAGATCGTCGACGAGCCCTCGATCCTGCTCTCCGACACCGACTTCACGGCGATCGCCACCCGCATCGTCGAACTGGCGCCGGACTGCCTGCATCTGGCGATGACGCCCGAGACCTCCGCCAATTTCGTCATCCAGGTCAAGAGCGCCGGGCTCGACCCTGAGACCCTGATCATCGGCGGCACGACGATGGCGACCGGCTACTTCCTCGACTCCGCAGGCGCGGCTGCCGAAGGCACCTTCTCGCTCGCCGACTATTCGCCCGGCGGCGTCAACGATCTCGGCAAGACGTTCGAGGAGGCCTATCTGGAGAAGTTCGGCGAGGCGCCGGACAACTTCTCCGCCGTCGGCTTCGCCGAGATGCTCGTCATCGGCCAGGCGCTGAAGGCTGCGGGCGACGATCCGAGCCGCGAAGAGATCCGCGACGCCATGGCCAGCCTGACGGATCAGGAGACGATCATCGGCAACGGCACGCTTTCCATGGTCGACCAGATGGCGCAGTACCAGATGAACGTGCTGACCGTGGAGAATGGCGAGCTGGTCCGCGCGCCCAACCAGTAAGCGGGAAACGGTCGATCGATGCTGGCTCAGCAGCTTTTCAACGGCCTGGTATTGGGGGCGGTCTACGCCCTCTTTGCCCTCGGCTTCAACCTCGTCTTCGGGGTCCACAAGATCATGAACCTCGCCCATGGGGCGATCTTCATGGTCGGGGCCTTCATCGGCCTGTTCGCAGTGCTTGCGGGAGTGCCGCTCTGGGCGGCGTTCATCCTGACGGTGCTGGCGACCGGAATGCTTTCGGTGGCGATCGACTATTTCGCCTTCCGGCCGCTCAGGAGGACGAGCGAAGCGGAGTTCGCCGTGCTGATCGCCAGCATCGGCATGGACATGATCCTGGTGAACCTGGCGCTCAGAGCCTCCAACGCGCGCACCATGCGCTTCCCCTTCGGGATCGTTCCGGTCGAGTCCTTCCTCATCTTCGGCATGCGGGTCTCGCCGCTGCAACTCGTCATCTCCGCGGCGGCCGTGGCCTGCGTGGTGTTCCTGGCCTTCTATCTCTATCGCACCAGCTTCGGCCGGCAGGTCCGCGCCGTCTCCAGCAACGAGCGGGCGGCGATGCTGCTCGGCGTCGAGCCGAAGCTGGTCTATTTCCAGACCTTCTTCATCTCCGGCGCGCTGGCCGGCGTCGCGGGCATCCTCATCGGGCTTGCCTTCAACTCGATCAACTTCGCCATGGGCGAGCCCTATCTCCTGCGTGGCTTTGTCGTGCTGATCCTGGGCGGGCTGGGAAGCCTCACCGGGGCGGTCGTCGCGGGTCTCGCCCTCGGCATCATCCAGACGATCTCGGTCGCCTATTTCCCGACCGGGCTCACCGACATCATTGTCTATTCCCTGCTCTTCCTCGTCCTGCTGGTGAGGCCCAACGGGCTGTTCGGCAGCGCGGTCGCCGATGCGAGGGTGGCTCGACGTTGACCAACTTCTTCTATGCATACCAGCCGCTGCTGGACCTGTTCCTGCTCAATGCCGGCTTCGCGCTCAGCCAATATATCGTGCTGCGCTCCGGCGTGTTCTCCATCGCCACCGTCGGCATGGTCTCGATCGGCGCCTATTTCGCGGCGATCCTGATGAAGAATGTCGGCCTGAGCATCTGGATCGCCGCACCCGCCTCGGCGCTGGTCGGCCTCGGCGTCGGCCTGCTCCTGTCGGTGCCGCTGGCGCGCCTGCGCGGGCCATACCAGGCGATCGCGACGCTGGCCTTCGTGCAGGTCGTGGCCGCCGTCGCCCTCTATGCCGAGCCGATCACCGGCGGCGCCATGGGCATGAACGACATCCCCAAGCAGGTCTCGACGCCGGGGCTGCTGGTATGCCTCGGCATCGTCCTCTACCTGCTCGGCTCGATCAGCCGCTCGCGCATCGGCAGGATCTTCGATGCGCTGCGCCAGGACGAGGCCGTCGCCGGCTCGCTCGGCGTCTCGATCACCTTCTACCACGCGCTCGCCTTCGGCCTCAGCGGCGCCATCGCCGGCCTCTTCGGCGCCATGCAGGCCGGCTACATCTATTCGATCGAGCCCTATCAGTACGGCTTCACCCTGCTGGCGATGACGCTCGCCGCCGTGATCCTCGGCGGCAGGCGCTCCGTCTGGGGGCCGATCGTCGGCGCCGCGATCATGACCTTCCTTCCCGAACTGGCGCGGCCGCTGGCGGAGAACCGGCTGCTCCTCATCGGAGTGCTGCTCATCCTCGTCATCATCTTCTTCCCGCGCGGCGTCGTCGACGGGCTGATCACGGTCTACAAGCGCCGCACCCTGCCGGCGTCCACTGCGGTCAAGGCGGAGGAGGTGCGGGCATGAGCCTTCAGATCTCCGATGTCAGCCGCAGCTTCGGCGGCGTACGGGCCTCGCAGAACGTCTCGATGGAGGTCGAGCGCGGCAGGATCGTCGGGCTCATCGGTCCCAACGGGGCCGGCAAGACGACGCTGGTCAATCTGATCACCGGCGTCCTGCGCCTCGACAGCGGCAGCGTCTCGGTCGACGGAACGGACGTGTCGGCGGAGACCGTCGTCGGCGTGGCGCGGGCCGGCGTCAGCCGCACCTTCCAGAACGTCCGGCTGCTGCCCGACGCCACCGTGCTCGAGAACGTGACGCTTGGCCTCAGCCAGCACGAGAAGAGCTCGGTGCTGGAATGCGTGCTCGGCCTTCCCGCAGCGCTCCGCGACCGCCGACGCTCCGAAGAGGAGGCGCTGGCGATTCTCCGGGATGTCGGCATGGGCGACCATGCGCATCATCCGGCCGCAGGCCTCGCCTACGGCCATCAGCGGCGCATCGAGGTCGCCCGCGCCATCGCCGTGCGGCCGAAATACATCCTGCTCGACGAGCCCGTCGCGGGCATGAACGACGTCGAGGCGGCCGAGCTCGGCCGCGTCGTGCGCAGCCTCGCCGAGCGCGGCATCGGCGTGCTCCTGATCGAGCACAATATGCGCTTCGTGAATGCGCTCTGCTCGCACATCTATGTGCTCAACACCGGGCGCATCATAGCGGAGGGCACGCCGGAGGAGATCAGCCAGGATGCCGCCGTCGTCGCGGCCTATCTCGGAGGATGACCGTGCTCGTGATCGAATCGCTCAGCGCCTATTATGCAGGCATCTGCGCGCTCAACGGCGTCAGCCTCGAGGTGCAGGCCGGCGAGATGGTGACGCTGATCGGCGCCAACGGCGCCGGCAAGTCGACGCTGCTCAACTGCATCAGCGGCATCGTGCCCGCCACGTCGGGCAGCATCAGGTTTCGCGACGGGGAGGTGAGAGGCCGCAGGCCGGCTTCGATCGCCCGCCTCGGCCTGCTCCAGGTGCCGGAAGGGCGCCAGATCCTCAGCGACCTCTCGGTCCAGGAGAACCTGCAGCTCGGCACGCTCGCCCTCGGCGCCCGCGCCCCGACCTGGTCCTACGACCGGGTGATCGAGCTCTTCCCCGTCCTCGGCGAGCGCCGCAGCCAGCTCGCCGGCTCGCTCAGCGGCGGCGAGCAGCAGATGCTCGCCATCGGCCGTGCCCTGATGGGCGGCCCGGAGATGCTGCTGCTCGACGAGCCCAGCCTCGGCCTGGCGCCGCTGATCGTCGGCCAGGTCTTCGACGTGCTGAAGCGGCTGAACGAGGCGGGCCTGACCATCCTGCTGGTCGAACAGAATGCGCGCCGCGCGCTCGCCGTCGCCTCGCGCGCCTATGTCCTCGAACGCGGCCGCATCGTCAGGAGCGGACCGGCCGCCGAGATCGCCGCCGACCCGGAAGTGGTCACCTACTATCTCGGCAATCTCGCCGAGGCGAAGTCGCGCCAGCCGGCCTGACATATTCATCGATACGGGAGACGCTGCATGGCTGCTGAGGAGTGGGACATCGAGGCCGACCTCGTCATTCTCGGCTTCGGGGCGGCGGGATCGGCCGCAGCGATCACCGCGGCCAAGACCGGCGCCAGGGTGGTCCTGGTCGAAAAGCAGCCGCGCGACGCCCACACGCCCAATTTCCGCATGTCGGGCGGCCTCGTCATGACCCTGACCGATGCCGACAAGGGCGAACGCTTCCTCGCCCGCTGCGCCGGGCCGATGGTCGGACGCGCCGAGATCCGTGCCCTTGCCGAACGCGCCACCGGCCTGCGCGCCTGGCTCGATGCCCATTGCAACGGCACGCCCTTCACGATGGTGAACAAGGCGGAGCATCCCGAATTCGACGGCGCCGATGCCGTCGAGGTCTATCAGCAGGGTCGTCCGCGCTTCAAGCAGGACCCGCAGGCGGGCAACGGCGCCAGCCTCTTCGCCTCGCTGCGCGAGACGGTCGAGGCGGGCAGCACCGAGATATTGTGGGGCACGGCGGCAAAGGAGCTGCTGCGCGACGGCAGCGGGCGCATCGTCGGCGTCGCCGTCGACGACGGCTTTCGCAAGCGTATCCGCGCGCGCGACGGCGTCGTCCTGACGACCGGCGGCTTCGAATATGACGAGGCCGCCAAGCTCAGCTTCCTGCGCGCCTATCCGATGTATTTCTACGGCAATCCGGGCAATACCGGCGACGGACTGCGAATGGCCCAGGCGGTCGGCGCCGATCTCTGGCACATGCCGCAGATCGTCGGCCGGGGCGTCGGCTATTTCGAGATGGACGACGGCCATCGGCAGGCCTTCTTCATCGCCATCAACCCGCCCGGCTATGTGATCCTCGACGGCGACGGCAAACGCTTCGCCAATGAGCACGACCAGGCGATGAACAAGCACGACTTCTATTATCACCTGACCCATTTCGACACCGAGCGCGGCATCAATCCACGCATGCCGGCCTATTGGATGTTCGACGAGAAGCGGCGCAGGCAGGGGCCGGCGACGCTGATCAATGTCGGCGCCTGCTCTGTCGGGCTCTACGAATGGAGCAACGACAATTCGCGCGAGATCGAGCGCGGCTGGATCGCCCGGGGCGACACGCCGGAAGAGGCGGCACGGGCCGCAGGGCTCGACGCGCCCGAGGCGGTCGCCGAAAGCATCAAGGCCTATAACGAGGGCTGCGCCAGCGGCGTCGACGCGTTCGGCCGGCCGCCCGACAGCCTGGTGCCGATCGACACCCCGCCCTATTATTGCGTCAAGCTGTGGCCCGGCGGCCCCAACACGACCGGCGGGCCGCGCCGCGACGCGAGCGGCCGCATCCTCGACACGGCCGGCGAGCCGATCCCCGGCCTCTACGGCGCCGGTGAGCTCGGCCAGGTGAGCGGGCTGCTCTATCCGGCCGACGGCGCCAATCTCTGCGAGGCCTTCTGCTTCGGGCAGATCTCGGCCGAGAACGCGCTGTCGCGCTTCCGCAACGTCTGAAGGTGCAAATGTCGGCAGGCAATGAAGAATACAGGCTGATCGCGCCGGTGACGCTTCGCGGGGTCACGGCGCGCAACCGCATCATGATTTCGCCGATGTGCCAATACGCATCGGGCACCGACGGCAAGGCGACCGAGTACCATCTCGTCCATCTGGGGAAATTCGCCGTCGGCGGCGCCGGCATCGTCATGGCGGAGGCGACCTCGGTGACGCCGGACGGGCGCATCTCGCCCTGGGATCTCGGTCTCTGGGAGGACGGCCAGATCGAGCCCCTGCGCCGCGTTTCCGACTTCATCCGCCTGCGCGGCGCGGTGCCCGCGATCCAGCTTGCCCATGCGGGGCGGAAAGGATCGGGGCGCTCCGGCGCGCAAGGCGGCACGGCGCTCGACGAAGAGGATGCCGCGCGCGGCTTTCCGCCATGGCCGCTGGTCTCGGCGAGCGCGGCAGCCGCCGAAGGCTGGCCGGTGCCGCGCGAGATGAGCAAGGCCGACATCGCCGACAATCTGGAGGCCTGGGCGGCTTCGACGCGGCGCGCGGTGGCGGCCGGCTTCGACATCGTGGAAATCCACGGGGCGCATGGCTACCTGGTCCATCAGTTCCTGTCGCCGGCTTCCAATTTCCGCCGCGACGACTATGGCGGTTCGCTGGAGAACCGGATGCGCTTCGCCCTGGAGGTGGCGCGCGCGGTCCGTGCCGAGCTGCCGGAGGACAAGCCGCTCTTCTTCAGGATCTCCGCCCTCGACGGCTCGGGCGGCGGCTGGACGATGGAGGACACGGTCGCGCTCGCCCGCGCGCTGAAGGAGTGCGGCGTCGACGTCGTCGACTGCTCGTCGGGCGGCATGACCTCGGCGGCGCCGACGCGGGTGATCTCCCGCAGCTACGGCTTCCAGGTGCCGTTCGCCGACGCGGTGCGCAACCAGGCCGGCATCGGGACTGTGGCCGTCGGCCTCATCGTCGATGCGCGCCAGGCCGAGCTGATCCTCAGGCAGGGCAAGGCCGACATCATCGGCATCGGCCGCGAGGCGCTGGAGAACCCGCACTGGGCGCTGCACGCCTATCGCGAGCTCGAAGGTGGCCATGCGAGCTGGCCGGACGAATACCGAAGCTGGATGGACCGGCGCCACAGCGTCGTCTCGCAGCTCTCCTTCGACGAGATCGAGCGGGCATCCTGAGGCACGACAAAGGAGAGGCAGATGGATCTTGGCGTCGGCGGCAAGCTTGCCGTGGTGACCGGGGGTAGCAGGAATGTCGGCCGTGCCGCGGTCGAGCAGCTCGCGCGCGAAGGCTGCCGCGTCGTCCTCGTTTCGCGGGGCACGGCGGACGCCAACGAGGTGGTCGAGGCGATGGCGGCGGAAGGCCACACGGTCCATGCGCTGCAGGGCGACGTCAGCCGCAGCGACGAGCTGGGCGACATGTTCGCCGCGATCCGCGGCGAATACGGCGATCCGGACATCCTCGTCTACAGCAATGGCGGCCCGCCGGATTCGCTGGTCGGCGCCGCCTCGACCGAGGACTATCTCGCAGGCTACCAGATGGGGGTCGTCAACTTCCTCGCCTGCGTCGACCACGTCGTCGGCCATATGAAGGAGAAGCGCTGGGGCCGCATCGTCACGCTCGGCTCGATGTGCGCCAAATATCCCCATCGCGAGGTACCGATGATCGTGCACAACATCGTCCGGCCGGCCGCCCTCGGCGCCAGCCGGACGCTCGCCAACGAGCTCGGCCGGTTCGGCATCACCGTCAACACGATCGGAACCGGGCGCATCGACAGCGGCGAAGGCGGCTCCTTCCGCCGGACCTATCGCGCCGTCGCCGCCGAGCGCGGCGTCGACGCGGAAGAGCTCATAGCCTCACTGCTCAGCACGATCGCGGTCGGTCGTGCCGGCCGGCCGGAAGAGCTCGGGGCCCTGTGCGCCTTCCTCTGCTCCGACCTCGCCGGCTTCATCACCGGCCAGCTCATCATCTGCGACGGCGGCCAGCACAACGTGTTGTTCTAGTTGTCCTCGCCGCCGCCCGACCGGCTCCCGCGACGGCCGGGGATCGGCCGCTCATCTTTTTCTTGACTGTCAGTGTCAGGTTTCCTAAACACCCAGCCAGCAAGATGATCGGGCTCGCGAGGGAGGTTGTCCTCGCCGTTCGATATCCAGCCATGCACAGCGTCTTTGCGAGTGTGGCGCCCTCAGGGCAATGCGTTGCGCGAAGAAGCAGGCCGCAAGTTCGGTGAGCAAAAGGCATGGCTTCGTCGCTCCGGCGACTTCCAGCGCCCCTGGCAGAGGCTGGTCCCGGTAGACCGATCGCCCTCCCCGAATGTCCGACGGCCATGACGGCGGGCGCATCCGAGCGGATGCACGCCAAGGGGATTCTGACGCGTCGCCGCCCAGGAAGGCACGACGCCACATTGCTGGAGAGACATCATCATGGCCGCAAGCCCGCTCGGCACCATCACCATAGACGCTTC
>CAYYZC010000022.1:0-4515 GCA_964475605.1 uncultured Chelativorans sp. | reverse complement strand
TACGGTCAGAATTTCATCGGCTCGGCCGGTGACGATACCTATACCGGCACCGACTTCGACGACACCGTCACTAGCGGGGGCGGCAACGACACGCTCGACGGCGGGGCCGGCAACGACACGCTCATTCTGAGCGGCAGTTCGGCGCAGTATTCGGTTGTCGATAGCGGCGGCGTGACCTCCTATGAGCACTCCGACGGCTACACCGTCACGGCCAGCAATTTCGAAACCGTCGTCTTCGCAGACGAGAACGAGGCACCCACGGACCTGGCGCTGTCCTCGCCCTTCAATCCGAGCATCCACGTCATCGCGGTTGCCGAGAATTCCGAGGCGGGCACCGTCGTCGCCGACATCTCGGCCACCGATGCCGACGGCGAGATAACCTTCTCGCTCACCAACGATGCCGACGGCCTCTTCGTCGTCGACGGCAGCCAGATCAAGCTGGCTCGCGACCTCGGCGACTTCGAGACCCTGGAAGACACCGTCTACGAGATCGAGGTGAAGGCGACCGACATCTTCGGCGCCAGCACCACCGAGACCTTCACGATCAACCATGCCGATGCGCTCGACGCACCGGAAGGCCGGCTGGCGATCGACGCATCGAATCTCGACGGCGTCGACTTCGCCTCCTTCATCGCCGACTACTACGACGGCCTCGAACTGCCCGGCGACTACGAGTTCTACGGCGGCGAGCCGACCTCGGCCTTCGGCGGGTCGCACAATGTCAGCGGCACGCAGATCGCCTACAGCTTCGAGGACGGCGCGGGCGCCGTCACCAACGACCGCATCGTGCTCGAAGGCAGCGACCTCGCCTATGACGGCATCTATCACGGCTTCCAGTTCGGCCACGGCTTCTCCGGCTCGCTCGACAGCCTGACATTCGGTCAGTGGGTCGAGGGCGAGACCGAAGGCGAGCCCGGCACCGGCCCCGGCGGCGCCATCACCGGCCTGATGGAGCAGCTCGCCATCTCCGGCTTCGACATCGACGTCGACCGGGGAACCGGCCACATCATGGACCTCAACCTCCTCTACACGATCCACAAATATATCCAGGACGGCGACGTGGAGGCCCTGAACGGGATCCTCGCCAGCTACGCCCAGGACTTCACCGGCTCGGAAGGCGACGACATCTTCACCGGTTCCGGCTTTGACGACACCTTCGTCGGCAATGGCGGCAACGACGTGTTCAACGGCGGCGACGGTAACGACCTGGCGATCTTCTCCGGCAACCAGGCCGACTACACGATCAAGCTCGCCGCAGCCGGCACCAAGGTCACCGTGACCCATGCCAGCGAAGGCACGACGACGCTCACCGGCGTCGAGAAGCTGCAATTCGCCGACGCCACCGTCGACGCGCCGCAGACCGACGCGCCGACCGTCATCAACGGCACCCATGGCGACGACAACCTCAAGGGCACGGACGGAGCCGACATCATCCGCGGCATGGGCGGCGACGACACGCTGCGCGGCGGCAAGGGACCGGACGACATCTCCGGAGGCAAGGGCGACGACGTCCTGAGAGGCGGCAGCGGCCATGACATCCTGCGCGGCGGCCAGGGCAACGACGAACTTCATGGCGGCAAGGGCAACGACGTGCTCAAGGGCGGCCAGGGCGAGGACGTGCTCAAGGGCGGCAAGGGCAGCGACACCCTGCAGGGCGGAAGCGGCGACGACACGCTGCGCGGCGGCAAGGGTCACGACGAGCTCAAGGGCGGCAAGGGCGACGACAGCCTGTATGGCGGCAAGGGCAACGATGTGCTCAAGGGCGGCAAGGGCGACGACGTGCTCAAGGGCGGCAAGGGCAGCGATCTCATCATCGGAGACCAGGGCCAGGACCAGCTCTATGGCGGCGCCGGCGCCGATACCTTCGCCTTCACCGCGCTGAGCCATTCCGGGCCGGATCAGGGCAGCGCCGACCGGATCCACGACTTCTCGTCGGCCGATGGCGACAAGATCGACCTGTCCGCCATCAATGCGTCCTTCGACTTCATCGGGCTGGCGGATTTCTCCGGCGCGGCGGGCGAGCTGCGGCTGGCCGACCATGACGGCGACACCTTCGTCTATGGCGATGTCGACGGCGACGGGAACGCCGATCTGGCGATCGCTTTCGTCGGTACGGTCGACCTCAAGGCCGCCGACTTCGTGCTCTAAGCACTCTGACGCATCTCGACGGCCGGCAGCCGCAAGGTTGCCGGCCGCACATCAGGGGCTGTTGAGGTTACAGTGACTAGAATAAGCCGGCCAAGCTGCGCGATTGCCCTCCTTCTCGCTGGCGTTTCCTCCATCGGCACCGCGGCCGCGCAGGAAGCAGCCGAAGACGCGACGCCGACCATGCTGCCGGCCGAGCTCGACGGGACCACCCTGCTGCCGACCCTGGTCGTCACCGCGACGCGGACGCCGGAAGGCGTCTTCGAGACCCTGTCTGGCTCGAGCGCGCTCGATG
Source organism: uncultured Chelativorans sp. (assembly GCA_964475605.1). Taxonomy (GTDB): domain Bacteria; phylum Pseudomonadota; class Alphaproteobacteria; order Rhizobiales; family Rhizobiaceae; genus CAYYZC01. Next base: position 2,075 of record CAYYZC010000022.1, on the reverse strand, counting down.
CCGACCGGCTCGCCATCGAGATGCCCGGCGGCGGCATCACCGATTTCGTCCGCCTCATCCCCGGCCTGACGACGCAGACCAATGCCGACGATCCGGCGGTGGCGATCAATGTCCGCGGCCTGCAGGATTTCGGCCGCGTCAACGTGCTGGTCGACGGCGCCCGGCAGAACTTCCAGAAGAGCGGCCATTCCGCCAATGGCAGCTTCTATCTCGATCCCGAGATGCTGAAATCCGTCGACGTGACGCGCGGCCCCTCCTCCACCATCTACGGCAGCGGCGCCATCGGCGGCGTCGTCTCCTTCTCCACCATCGATGCGGAGGACGTGCTCGACGAGGGCGAGACGATGGGCGGACGGCTCAAGTCGACGTTCCAGTCGAACGGGCCCGGCGCCATGGTCCATGGCGAGGCGGCGATCCGTCCGCATGACGGGTTCGAGATGCTGGGCGCGGCGACCTGGCGCTCGGTCGACGATTATCGCTCGGGCGACGGCCAAAAGGTCGATTCGGGGCAGGACCTGCTGTCGGGCCTGTTCAAGGCGCGGATGCGGCCCAACGAGGACCATCAGCTCGACTTCTCGGCCATGCGCTACCGCAACAGCTTCGACAACGGCTTTGTCGGCGCGCGCGACACCCGCGTCATCGCCGATACGATCACCACCGGCTACCGCTACACCCCGGCTTCGGACTGGTGGGACCTCACCGCCAAGGCCTATTACAGCGGCACGGCCTTCGACCAGACCGAGCTTGCCGGGCCGGATGCGGGCTCGACAAAGACCTTCGGCATCAAGACCTTCGGCTTCGACATCTTCAACACGTCGCGCTTCGACACCGGAGCCCTGAGCCACGAACTGACCTATGGCGGCGACATCTTCCAGGACCGGGTCAGGACCGACGATCCGATCGGCAGCAGCGACGACCTGACGCCGTCCGGCAGGCGGCTCGCCTACGGCGCCTACATCCAGGACCAGGTCAGCTACGACGACTGGCTCCAGGTGGTCGGGGCGCTGCGCTACGACGCCTACCGGCTCGACGGCGACGACATCTCGACCGACGGCGGTCGCCTGTCGCCCAAGATCACGGTCGGCATCACGCCGATCGAGCAGGTCACGATCTATGGCGGCTATTCGGAGGGCTACCGGGCGCCGGCGATCACCGAGACGCTGATCGAGGGCTTCCACCCACCCCCCGTCAGCGCCGGCGCCTTCTTCCCCAATCCGAACCTGAAACCGGAGATCGCCCGCACCATCGAGGCCGGCGTCAATCTGCGCTTCAACGACGTCGTTGCCGGCGGCGACAGCCTGCAGGCCAAGTTCGGTATCTTCCGCAACAATGTCGACGACTATATCGACCAGGTCTTCGTGCCCTTCCCGATCCCCGGCGGCTACCAGTACCAGAACATCGCCAGGGCGCGGATCGAGGGCGTCGAGGCCGAGCTCGCCTATGATTCGGGCCGGGTCTTCGCCGGGCTCTCGGGAGCCGTGCTCGACGGCGTCGACCGCGACACGGGCGAGCAGTTGACGAGCGTGCCGCCATGGCGCGCCACCGGCACGCTCGGCTTCCGCATGTTCGACGAGCGGCTGACGGTCGGCAGCCGGGTCACGCTGGTCGGCAAGAAGGATGCGGCGGCGACGGGCTTCGTCGGGGAATCCTACGAGCTCGTCGACATCTTCGCGCGCTGGCAGGTCAACGACCGGGTCAATGCCGACCTGGCTCTGAACAACATCTTCGACCGCCAGTACACGCAATATCTCGACGGCGACCCCAGCCCCGGCTTCAACGCAAGGCTGTCGGTAGCCGTCAAGTTCTGAACCACCCGCGAGAGCGCAGAAGCCAGGAAAGGCAAGAAGAATGGCACTCACGATCACGCTCGAACAGACCGCCTATTCGCCCGACGGCGTCAACTTCAACGAGTATTGGGCCGACTATTTCGCCGATTTCACGCTGGAAGGCTTTCCCTACATGCTCGGCAGCGGCGGCGAGTCCGGCAGCTTCGAAGGCGACCAGATGGTCTTCCTCGACAATCCCGACGGCGCGGCGACGAAGTCGCTCGTCCTCAACGGCTCCGACTTCCAGTA
>CAYYZC010000021.1:13186-21351 GCA_964475605.1 uncultured Chelativorans sp. | reverse complement strand
TCCGCGAGGCCGAAGCCTCACGCAATCCGTCTCCAGCTACGCTTGATGCGCCATATCGACAAGGATCGTCTCGCAAGATCAGCTATGCCGGAATTCTATACGCGGCGGCGCGAGGGCTTTTCGGGCTCCGGTTCGAGTATCCTGCCCGACCAGATTCCCTGATCGACCAATGTACCGACGGTCGTCGCAATCACCTGGCCGGCGAATCGTGCCAGTCGCGGAACCGGGCGGTCGGTAGGATAGGACATGATCAGCCGGCGGATCGGCACCGGGTTGACCAATGGGGCCGCGCAGAGACGGCCTTCCGTCAGCTCGTCATGGATCGGCGCGAGTGGAAGCACGGTGACGCCGTGCCCGCTGCGCACCAGCGACTTCAGGGTCGAATAGCTATCGGCCTCGACCTTGATGTTGAGCAGGAAGCCGGACTCGTGCGCGTAGTGGTCGAGAAGCGAACGCAGACCATGGCCGACGCTTGGCAGGAGAAGTCGCTGGTTTTCCAGTTCGGCGAACTCGACCTCCCGTTCGAGGCTCAGCCTGGACTCGGGCGGGCCGATCAGGAACAGCCTTTCTTCCAGCAGCGGCTGGATGCGCAGGGTCCGCGCCGACTTCGGATCGTACAGGATCGCGGCGTCGATCTCGCCGCGATGGATCCAGTCGAGGAGGTAACCGGTATAGGCGCTGACGATCCGCAGCGTCGCCTCCGGATGGGTCTCACGAAAAGCCGAAACCAGCGGCTCCGACAGGATGTCGGAGGCGGTCGGCGGCATGCCGATCGAGACATGGCCGCGCAGCGGTGCGTTCTCGTCGGACACGACCGCGCGGATTTCCTCCAGATCGGCCATGACCCGCAGCGCAAGGCGCAGCACGTCCTGCCCCGGCTCGGTAATGATCATGCCGCGGCCGTGGCGGTCGAAGAGGCGCGCGCCCAGCTCCTGCTCCAGCAGCCTGATCTGACGGCTGAGGGCGGGCTGTGCGATGCGCAGCCGATCCGCCGCCTTCGACAGGCTGCCGAGCTCGGCGACATGGATAAGAGTGCGAAGCTGGGAGATGTCCATTGCTATAGAATATCGATATATCTGTTCATGAAAAAGGGTCGACGTAGCGACATTTCGGCAAGGCTATAGAGGAAGCCGTCAATTCCGAGCAGGGAGGCGTGCCGTGAGTGCCGCTGAAGTCGTTTCCGCACGTCAGGAGCCGAAATTCGGCGACCTTTCCAGCGAATGGCCGGTGGCGCTCTACGAGACGCTCAAGGCTGCCGGCGTCAGCCACATGTCCTACGTCCCGGATGCCGGACATTCCACGCTGATCCGGCTGTTCGACGAGGACCCGGACGTCGTGACCAACGTGCTGACGACGGAGGAGGAAGGGGTCGCGATCGCGGCCGGCTCGTGGCTCGGCGGCAAGCGCAGCGTCCTGCTCATGCAGTCCTCGGGCGTCGGCAACTGCATCAACATGCTGTCGCTGCCGGTCCAGGCGCGGTTTCCCTTCCTGACGCTGGTGACCATGCGCGGCGAATGGGCGGAATTCAATCCGTGGCAGGTGCCGATGGGGCAGGCGACGCAGGCGGCACTGGAGGCGATCGGCGTCACCGTGCTGCGTGCGGAGGCCGGCGCGGACCTGGTCGAGACGGTCGAGCAGGCGGCGATCATGGCCTATGACGCCGACCAGCAGATCGCGGTGCTGATCGGGCAGCGCCTGCTCGGCAAGAAGAAGTGGTGATCGACATGGCCTCAACGATGAATCGCCGCCAGGCGGTGAAGATCCTGCTCGACGCGCGCGACGGCGCACTGGTCGTCACCGGGCTCGGCTCGCCGAGCTACGATGTGCATGCGGCGGGCGACCGCGACGACAATTACTACCTTTGGGGGGCGATGGGCGGTGCGGCCCTTGTCGGGCTTGGCCTGGCACAGGCGCAGCCGGACAGGCGGGTGATGGTGATCACCGGCGATGGCGAGCAGCTTATGGCCTTCGGGGCGCTTGCGACCATTTCCGTTGCACGACCGCAAAACCTCGACGTGATCGTGCTGGACAACCAGCATTTTGGCGAGACCGGCATGCAGGAAAGCCATACGGGGCGTGGAATCGCATTCGACAAGGTGGCCGCCGCTGTCGATTTCGCCGAGACGGGCGAGATGCGCACGCCGGAGGAGGTCGAGCAGCTTGCCGAACGCCTGCGCGGGAAGGCGGAGGGGCCGCGCCTCTTCGTCCTCAAGATCGCGGCGGAGAACCTGCCGCGCTCGCTGCCGCCGCGCGATGCAACCTTCATCAAGAACCGTTTCCGCGCTCATCTCGGCTTCGCGACATGTTGAGAAAGATATGACGCCGGCACGCTTCCACAACACGGTAGCCGGGCGGCTCCAGCCCGCATCGGCCACTTTCGATTCCTTCGATCCCTATACGGGCAAGCCGTGGGCGGTGATCCCTCTCGACGGCAGGGAACAGGTCGACGCCGCGGTTGCGGCGGCGAAGGCGGCTTTCCGGTCGAAAGAATGGGCCGGGCTGACGGCGAGCGCACGCGGCAAGCTTCTGGTCCGTCTTGCAGATCTGATCGCGGAGAATGCGGAGCGCCTCGCCGCGATCGAGACCCGCGACAACGGCAAGCTGATCGCCGAGATGACGGCGCAACTGCGCTACATCCCCGAATGGTTCCGCTATTTCGGCGGCCTCGCCGACAAGATCGAGGGCGCGGTGCTGCCGATCGACAAGGCGGGCATGTTCGCCTTCACCCGTCATGAGCCGCTCGGCGTGATCGCGGCCATCGTGCCGTGGAACTCGCCGCTGATGCTGCTGACGTGGAAGCTCGCGCCGCTGCTCGCGGCCGGCAACACGGTCGTCATCAAGCCCTCCGAACATACGTCGGCTTCCGCGCTCGAATTCGTCAGGCTCTTCGAACAGGCCGGCTTCCCGCCCGGCGTGGTCAACACCGTCACCGGCATGCCGCTGGAAGTCGGCGCGCCGCTCGTCTCGCATCCGGACGTCGCCAAGATTGCCTTCACCGGCGGCGAGCCGGGCGGGGTTGCCGTCTATCGTGCGGCGGCGGAAGGGCTGAAGACCGTCACGCTCGAGCTCGGCGGCAAGTCCGCGAACATCGTTTTCGACGACGCGAATATCGAGAGCGCGGTCAACGGCGCGATCTCGGGCATCTTCGCCGCCAGCGGCCAGACCTGCATTGCCGGTTCGCGCCTGCTCGTGCATCGCAAGGTCCATGACCGAGTCGTGGACGGCGTGGTCAAGCTCGCGGCCAGCGCCAGCATAGGCAATCCGGCACTTGCCGAAACGCAGGTGGGTCCGATCACAACGCAGGCGCAGCGGGAGAAAGTGCTTTCCTATCTCGATGTCGCTCGCAGCGAAGGCGCCGAATGCGTGCTGGGCGGCGGGAAACCGGCCTCGGCCGAGCTGGCGCAGGGCTGGTTCGTCGAGCCCTCGATCTTCACCGGTGTCAGCAATACCATGCGTATTGCCCGCGAAGAGGTGTTCGGGCCGATCCTGTCCGTCATCCCGTTCGACGACGAGGAGGAAGCCTTCGCCATCGCCAACGACAGCCCGTACGGACTGGCGGCCGGCTTGTGGACCGCCGATATGGGCCGCGCCCTCAGGGGCGCCGCCGCGATGGAGGCTGGCACGGTCTGGATCAACACCTATCGCGCGGTTTCCTATATGGCCCCCTTTGGCGGCTACAAGCGCAGCGGCATCGGCCGCGAGAGCGGCCGGGAGGCGATGGGTGCCTATCTCCAGACCAAGACGGTCTGGATCGACACGATCGGCGAGACGGCCAATCCCTTCGTGATCCGGTAGGGGGCTGTGTTGGCAGGAGCGTGCGAATCCGTCGTCATTGTTGGAGGAGCGATCGTCGGCAGCTCGATCGCCTATTTCCTCCGCGAGCTCGGCTTTTCCGGATCCGTCACCGTCATCGAGCGCGATCCGACCTATCGGCACTCTTCCACCGCATTGTCCGCCGCCTCGATCCGCACCCAGTTCGGCACGCCGGTCAACATCCATATGAGCCTGTTCGGCGCGGATTTCCTGCGCCGGATCAAGGAGCGCTTCGGACCGGAGGCGGATGCCGGCTTCGTCGAGCGCGGCTATCTCATCCTTGGCAGCCCGGAGGCCGTGGAGGCGCGGAAGGCAGGAGTTGAGATGCAGCGACGCGAGGGCGCCGACATCGAGGCCCTTTCGCCCGGCGAGGCGCAGGCGCGCTTTCCCTGGCTCAACGTCGAGGACATCGGCATCGCCACCACGGCATCGCGCGACGAAGGCTGGTTCGATGCATGGTCGCTGCTGTCCCTCTTTCGCCGGGCCGCCCGGGAGCGCGACGTCGTCTATGTCCAGGGGGAGGCTGCCGGCCTCGATATCGCCGGCGACGGGGTCCGGGGCGTGAAGCTGGCGGATGGCGGCATGGTTGCGGCCGACCGCTGCATCGTCGCCGCTGGCGCGTCATCGGGAGCGCTGCTGCGCTCCGCCGGCCTCGACCTTCCCGTATCGCCGCGCAAACGCACCGTCTTCGCGATCAGGGCGCCGCTGGACCGCAGCGACGTGCCGATGCTCTTCGACACGACCGGCGCGTGGATCAAGCCCGAGGGGGAAGGGTTCATCTGCGGCATCGCACCGTCGGGAGACGACGACCCCGACGCCACCGGCGACTTCGAGCCGGCCCACGAGCTGCTGGAAGAGGTCGTCTGGCCCGCGCTTGCCCATCGCATACCGGCGCTCGAGCAACTCAGGCTCGAGCGTGCCTGGGCAGGCCATTACGAGGTCAACGCCCTCGACCACAACGGGATCGTCGGCCCCCACGACGAGGTCTCCAACCTCATCCTCGCGACCGGCTTTTCCGGTCATGGCGTCATGCACGCGCCGGCCACCGGGCGCGGCGTGGCAGAGCTCGTCACAGGGGGCGGATTTGAAACTATCGATCTCTCGCCGCTCGGCTATGGACGCATCCGGTCCGGCACGCCGCTCCGCGAGACGGTGGTGTACTAGCCGCACGCAACACGAACGCAGGAGTTGTGGAATGAGACTGGAAGGCAAGGTCGCGGTCATCACAGGCGCGGCGCGCGGCATCGGCCGCGCCTGCGCCGAGCGTCTGCTGGCGGACGGTGCGAAGGTCGTGGTGGCGGACATCGACGCCGCGCGGCTCGACGAAACGGCCAACGCCATCGGAACGGCCGGCGACGTCTTGGCGGTCGTCACCGATGTCAGCAGGAAGGAAGAGGTCGAGGCACTGGTCGCTGCGGCGGTTGAAAGGTTCGGCCGCGTCGACATCATGGTCAACAATGCCGGCGTCGCCATGGTGCAGGACTTCCTCGACATCAGCAAAGCGGACTATGACAGGGTGCTGGGCATCAATCTCGAGGGCGCGTTCTGGGGCACCCAGGCGGCCGCGCGCCAGATGATCGCTCAGGGGCAGGGCGGCGTCATCATCAACATGTCGTCGATCAATTCGGGCCTCGCCAATCCGCGCGTCGCGACCTATGCGATCACCAAGGGCGGCATGAACCAGATCACCGGCACCGCCGCCGTCGCCTTTGCGCCGCACGGCATCCGCGTCGTCGGCGTGGGCCCGGGCACCATCGACACCGATATGATCCACGAAGGTTTCGTCTCCGACGCATCGGTCCGGGGGATCCTCTCGCGCACCCCGCTCGGCCGGTACGGCAAGGCTTCCGAGGTCGCTTCGGTGGTGTCGTTCCTTGCCAGCGACGACGCATCCTACATCACCGGCGAGACGATCTACCCCGACGGCGGGCGCCGCGTGCTGAACTACACCGTCCCGGTCAAGGAGTGAGCCGATGGGAATTTTCGACAAGCTGCATCACATCTGCATCGTCGTCCACGACATCGACAAGACGCAGGCTTACTACGAATCGATCGGCATCGGCCCTTGGGAAGCCTATCCGCCGCTGGTGGAATACGAGGAGCTGGAGGTCCCGCACCGCGACGGCTTCATGGCCATGCAGTACCGCATCTGCAACCTGCCGAACATCCAGCTTCAGCTCTGCCAGCCGAGCGAGGACCCCACGCCGCAGCGCATCCACCTCGACACCAAGGGCGAGGGCGTCTTCCACCTCGGATTCGAGACGCAGGACGCGGATGCGACCGAGGATGCCGTGAGCGACCGCGGACTTTCGGTGCTGATGCGCGGGCGCAGGCAGAACCGCACGGGCTTCACCTACTACGACACTGCCGACAAGGCGGGAGTCATCCTGCTGACGCGGGCCACGAACCTGCCCGGCAAGTGAGCCGCCTCGCGATCAGGCGTCGCGAAGCTCGTTCAGGCGGTCGACGAGGTACTTGCCGCCGGTGATGATGTGCATTTCGAGAAGGTTGATCGCGCGCAATGTGTCCTTGGCCTCGCAAAGCTCGATCAACTGCCAATGATCGCGGTCGGACTGCGCCTGGATTTCGGTCAGGGAAACCATCATGCGGGTATAGCGCTCGAGCTGCTGATGGATTCGCGCCACCATGTCGATGGTGGCTTTCCGCCCGGACGGCGCATAAAGCGCCTGATGGAAATCCCAGTTCAACTGGCCGGAGGACTCGCCTTCGCGGCCCTTTTCCTCGTGCGCCTTCGCCCGTTTCCGTGCCAACGCCAGATCGGTGTCCTTCATCTTGGGGATGGCGAGCGCGATCAGCCATGTCTCGATGCGGGCACGCAGCTCGTAGAGCTCGAGAATCTCGTCGAGCTCGATCGAGGAGACGACGGCCCCCTTGTGGGAAACGAGCGTGACGAAACCCTCGGAATGGAGCTGGTGGAGCGCTTCGCGCACGGGAATCCGGCTGACGCCGAACTCGCTGGCCAAATGCTCCTGGCGCAATTGCAGATTGGCCTCGTACTCGCCCGAGAGGATTCGTTGACGGATGGCGTCTGCGACCTGCGCCGAGATCGTTTTCTTCTGGACGAGCATATCGAGCCTATTCAGCGGTGCCGGTCACACGACGCCGTGTCGCTGGGTTCAACGGTGGGGGACGCATACCTATCACTCCTTCGCTGATATTGTCACCTGGACAGTCCGGCATGGGATCGCGTCCCGCGCCGCCGGGCCAACTTCATGGGTTTCGGGTCGATATCAATAAACATGCTCCTTGATCGGCTGCCTTTCGGCGATGCGCTCGAACCGGAACGCCGACAGGTCGATCGAACGATAGTCGTCATAGGTGATCAACTCGCTGACGCCGGCGCCGGTGGCGGCGGAATGCATCATGCCGTGGCCGCTGAAGCCCGTGGCGAGCACGAAGTTCGCCACAAAGGGATGGCGGCCGATGATGCCGCTATGATCGAACGTGTTCATCTCGTAGAGCCCCGCCCAGGCCCGCAGCATCCGCAATTGCTCGAATCCCGGAATGCGATGCGCGAGCGCGGGCCAGATATGTTCCTCGAAAAGATCGAAATCGACGTCCAGGCCGAAATCGGCGGGATCGTTCTCGATCAGCGGAGGAATGCCGCAGAGAAAGAGATTGCCTTCGGGCCGCAGCCAGAAGCCGCTGGTGTCGAAGATGAACGGGCAGTTCTCGATCTTCGCCGGCGTCTCGAAGACGAAGACGGATCTCTTGCTGGGCACCACTGGCAGGTCCGCGCCCGCCATCCGGGCGATCCCGGCGCTCCACGGGCCGGCCGCGTTGACGACGATGCCGGCCGCCAGCCGCTCGCCGGTGTCGAGCACCACCTCGCCGACCTTCCGCGGCGAGGCCATCGCAAGGTCCGTCACCGTCGCCGCGATATATTCGACGCCCTGCGAGCGCGCCTTGCGGCGGAATGCCTGCAGAAGGCCGGGTCCGTCGAACCAGCCCTCGCCGCTCAATCCGCGCGAGCCGAGCGCCAGGTCGTCGCTGTTGAGCCAGGGAAATTCCCGCGCCAGGTCGGCCGGGTCGAGCAGCGCGACGTCGACGCCCATCTCGCGCTGGACGCGATGCTTCGCGAGATGTTGCTCTGCACCTTGCGGCAGGGCGAGCGTCAGGTAGCCCGGCTCGCGCAGGCCGATGTCGGCATGCTCGCCGTCGACGGAAAGGCTTAGTCCCGCCTCGCGCAGGAACTCGATGCCGAATCTGGACATCGCGATGTTCGGCGGTGTCCCGAACTGCTGGCGGATCGCGCTGGTCGACAGTGACGAGGACGACGCCGTGTAATAGGGATCGCGCTCGATGACCGCGATCCGGCCGTCGAAATCCGG
>CAYYZC010000021.1:11018-13086 GCA_964475605.1 uncultured Chelativorans sp. | reverse complement strand
AATTAGAATACATTATCCAATATTGCAGGATTTACAATCCCGCTTTCCGCCGGTGCGGCACTTTCCCGGAGCCGATCACGGGCTGCCGATCGTGGTTCTTTCAATCGTGGGTTGCCAGCATGGATTTGCCAGCATGAATTTGATTGCCCCCCGCCTCGACACGCTCGGGCAGGACCAATGAGGGATACCGACTTCGTCGAGAGGCTGATCGCGGTCGTCGCCCGCTCGCCAATCGAGGAACTCGAGATCGAGAAGGATGGATGGCGCGTGCGGATCGCCAGGGCGGCGCAGCCGCGACAAGCCGCGTCGGCGCCGTCTCCCGACCTGGCGGCGACGGCGCCCGTGCCGGCTGCGGCCGTGCATGCAGGCGCCGCGACGCCCCGCCGGCATCCGGTGCGGGCGCCGCTGACGGGGGTCTTCTACCGTTCGGTGGCGGAAGGCGAGGTTCCGCTCGTCGCCGTGGGGGACGTCGTCGAGGAGGGCCGGCAGCTTGCCGTCCTGGAGGCCATGAAGACCTTCAATCCCGTCGAGGCGGACCGCGCGGGGCGTATCGTCGAGATCGGGGCGGGCGACCGCGACCCCGTGCAGGCGGGCGACGTCCTGTTCGTTCTGGAAGATCTGGACTGACGCGATGTTCGATACGGTCCTCATTGCCAATCGTGGCGAGATCGCCCTGCGTGTCCTGCGTGCATGCCGCGATCTCGGCCTGAAGACGGTGGCCGCGCATTCCGACGTCGATGCCGATCTTCGGCATGTCGGTCTTGCCGACAAGGCGATCTGCATCGGGCCTGCACCCGCAGCCGCCAGCTACCTGAACATTGACGAGATCGTGCTGGCGGCCGAGGTCACCGGTGCCGGCGCGATCCATCCGGGCTATGGATTCCTGTCGGAGAACGCGGATTTCGCCCAGGCCGTCGAGGATGCCGGCCTGACCTTTATCGGCCCGTCGTCGGATGCGATCCGCATGATGGGTGACAAGGTCTCGGCGAAACGGGCGATGATCGCGGCGGGGATCCCTTGCGTCCCCGGTTCCGAGGGTGCGCTTTCCGACGCGCCGGACGAGGCGGGCGGCATCGCCGAGGCGATCGGCTATCCGGTGATCGTGAAGGCGGCGGGTGGCGGCGGCGGGCGCGGCATGCGCATCGTCCACGAGCCGGGCGGGCTGCACGAGGCTGTCTCGCTCGCCAGCAAGGAAGCCGGACAGGCCTTCGGCAACCCGCAGGTCTATCTGGAAAAATTCCTCGAGCGGCCGCGCCATGTCGAGATACAGGTGCTCGCGGATCGCCACGGCAACGCGCTCTGGCTAGGTGAGCGCGACTGCTCGATGCAGCGCAGGCACCAGAAGCTGATCGAGGAGGCTCCGGCGCCCGGCATCCCGCGCGAGGAGATCGCGGTGATCGGCCGCCTGTGCGCCGATGCCTGCCTTTCGATCGGCTATACCGGCGCCGGCACCTTCGAGTTTCTGTATGAGGACGGTCGGTTCCATTTCATCGAAATGAACACCCGCGTCCAGGTCGAGCATCCGGTGACGGAGCTCGTCACCGGCGTCGATATCGTGTGCGAGCAGATCCGCGTCGCCAGAGGCGAGCTGCTGTCGCTGCAGCAGGAGGACATCTGCCTTCAGGGGCATGCCATCGAATGCCGGATCAATGCCGAGGACCCCTTCACCTTCCGCCCGCAGCCGGGGCGGATCGAGCGCTGGACCCCGCCGGGCGGGCCGGGCATTCGCGTCGAAACGCATCTCTATTCCGGCTATACGGTGCCGCCGCATTACGACTCGCTCGTCGCCAAGCTTCTCGCCCACGGCGCGACGCGGGACGAGGCAGTGGCGCGGATGCGCGGCGCGCTGGCGGAGATGGAGGCGGCGGGCCTCGTCACCAACGCCCCGCTCCATCGGCTGCTGATGGAGGAGCCCGGCTTCGTCGCCGGGGGTTTCGATATCCATCACCTCGAACGCCTGCTTAAAAGCGGCCTGCCCGACGCTGGAGACCGCAATGACGCCTGACGAGATCGAAAAGCTCGCCGCCTTGTGCGCGCGCCAGGGCATCGGCGAGATCGAGCTGGCGGA
>CAYYZC010000021.1:5805-10918 GCA_964475605.1 uncultured Chelativorans sp. | reverse complement strand
TGGATCAAGGGAGAGCGTCATGACGGAAAGCGCGGTGCAGGTCGATATCAATTCGGACATGGGCGAGGGCTTCGGTGCATACCGGCTCGGCGACGACGCGGCGATCCTCGACATCGTAAGCTCCGCCAACGTCGCCTGCGGCTTCCACGCCGGAGATCCCGAGATCATGGCGGCTACCTTCGCCATGGCGCGGGAGAAGGGCGTCGCCGTCGGCGCGCATCCGGGGTTCGCCGACCTGTGGGGGTTCGGGCGCCGGTCCATTCCGCATTCGATTGGCGAGATCGAGCGTCTGGTGGCCTACCAGATCGGTGCCGCGCAGGCGCTCTCCGCCTATGCCGGCCATCCGATCCGCTACGTCAAGGCACACGGCGCGCTCGGCAACCTGACCCAGAGGGACCGCGCCGTCGCGGAGGCGGTGACGCGCGCGGTGAAGGCGGTCGACCCCGGGCTGATCTGCCTCGCCATCGCGCTGGGCGAGCAGGACAAGGTGGCGCGCGAGGCGGGCATGACCGTCAAGTCGGAGATATTCGCCGATCGCGCCTATACGGACGACGGGATGCTGATGTCGCGCAAACTGGAAGGCGCAGTCATCCACGACGCCGACAGGGCGGCGGATCGGGTGGTGCGCATGGTCACGCAGGGTGCGATCGAGACGGCTGCAGGCAAGGCGCTCGAGACGCCGATCGATTCGATCTGCGTTCATTCCGACACGCCGGCGGCGGTCGCGATCGCGGCGCGCGTGCGTGCCGCGCTGGAGCAGGCCGGCATCGTGGTCAGGGCATTCTCCGCCGCGCCTTCGGCCTGAAGACGCGGCAGCGGCGTTTCAGAACCACACGTCCTTGAGGCGGTGCCCGAGCGGGAACGGGTCGGTCGGGTCGAGCCCGTACTGGCCGATGCTGGTGATCCAGGCCTGGCCGGCGATGGTGACGACGACGGCGTCGCGGTCTCCGACACGCGAGTGGTCGACGATGCGCGAATCGAACCAGGTCCCGATGATGGACCTGTTGCGGAACGGCTCCCCTTTGGCGATCCGGCCCTTCGCCGACATCACCGCGAGGCGGCCGGTGGTGCCGGTGCCGGTCGGGCTGCGGTCGAGCCGTCCATGCAGGCACACGGTGCCGTTGACGCTTTCGACCCTTCCGTCGACCCGCTCGACCGGGCCTTCGAAGATCACGTTCGACACGTCGCGGATCTTGGGATTCTCGGGGTGGACGACCTCGAGCTGCTCGTTGACCGCCCTCTTGATCCGCTGCCCCATCAGCGACATCTGGTGGGCTTCGTCGGGTGTGATGTCGAAGCCGAGAGCGCGAGCGTCGACATGGGCGAAGGTCATCCCGCCATAGGACGTATCGACGGTGATCGTGCCGAGGCCCTCGACCTCGACCGGCGTGTCGAGATGAAGCGCGAAGGCCGGCACGTTGGTGAACTCGACCTGCTTCACCTTGCCGTTCTCGCAGAGGCAGCGGGTCTCGATGATGCCGGCGGGCGCCTCCATGCGCAGCCGGGTCTCCGGTTCCTGCATCGGCACGATGCCCGTTTCCAGCGCCACGGTGGCGACGCAGATGGTGTTCGACCCCGACATCGGCGGGTATTCGGTGCTTTCGAGGATCACATAGCCGAGGTCGGCCGTGCGGTCGCAGGGCGGCAGGATGATGTTGGCATTGACGTAGGGAGCGCCGCGTGGCTCGAACAGGACGAGCTGGCGCACGTCGTCCATGTGCTGTTCGAGATACTCCTTCTTCTCGAACATCGTCTCGCCGGGAACGTCGACGACGCCTCCGGTGATCACGTTGCCGACCTCGCCCTCGGCATGGCAGCCGACGACCGTGAATGTTCTCGACCAGCGCATTTTCCGCTCCTCTTCCGATGGCCGGTCCGGCCGATGCCGGCCGGACGGCGTGTGAACCGCCGAAGATCATTCGCCGATGCGCGAAGGGCGGCAACCTATCCTTTAGCGCGGGCAAGCTTCGCCGCGAATGTGTTGCGCCATTGCTTCTGCGCCCGCAGTGCTGCCGTCGACTCGTCGGTCGAGGCGAGCGAGAAGCGCAGCCTCGCGCCGACCGGCGCCTGCGCGAGGCGCCACAGATCGGCCTCGATCACCGTCGCGATCTTGGGATAGCCGCCGCAGGTATTGGCGTCGGCAAGCTGGATGATGGGCTGGCCCGAGGGCGGCACCTGGACCGTGCCCGGCACGATGCCGTGCGAAAGAAGCTCCACCGGCGTTTCGAGCACGAGCGTGTTTCCGTTCAGGCGGTAGCCCATGCGATTGGCGTCGTTGCTGACGATCCATTCGCCGGTGGTGAACTCCGTCAGGGAGGAGGTGGTGAAGAGATCGAACTCCGCTGCCGGGAGCACCCGCAGCCCGATCGGCGTCCCCGCGGCCCAGTCCGCCATGGCGCGGCGCTCCTCCAATGCTGCGCCGACGCCGCCCTCGGACCGGGCCGGCGCCGGCCGGGCGGGACCGAGCGCGAGCCGGTCGCCGCGGGCGAGGCCGCGCCCGTCCTGGCCGCCGAACCGTCCCTTGGCGTCGGTCGCACGCGAGCCCAGAACCAGCGGAACGTCGATACCGCCGGCAAGCGCTATATAGGCTCTGGCGCCGGTGCGCGGCGTCTCTATCGCAAGCGTCTCGCCGGCGCGCAGCATGGTTGCCCACCAGGCGGGGCAGGGCCGGTCGCCGGCCAGGACCGCGCAATCCGCGCCGGTCACGGCGACGGCGATCTCGGCATGGGCGCGCAACCGGAAGGGAAAGAGCGCGACCTCTATGCCCGCTGCGTCCTCGTCGTTGCCGATCAAAAGATTGCCGATGGCAAGGGCCTCCTTGTCCATGGCGCCGCCATGGCTGATGCCGGAGGCCAGCCGGCCCGGCCTGCCCTGATCCTGTATCGTGTTCGGAAGGCCGGTGGTCAGTATCTCGATCATGCATGGATGTCCGCGATGGCGAAGCGGATCGTGTCGCCCGCCTGCAGCAGGATCGGCGCCGCTGCCGACGGATCGAAGAGCCTCGTCGCGGTGCGGCCGATGATGTGCCATCCGGACGGCGCCGTCATCGGCATCAGCCCGGCCTGCGCGCCGCCGATGATGACCGCTCCCTCGGGAACGGTCATCCGTGGCGAGGCGCGTCGCGCCCAGGCGAGCCGCGGGTCGAGCCCGGACAGATAGGGAAACCCCGGCATCGCGCCGATCGCCGCCACCGAATAGGTCGCGTCCGCATGCAGCGCCACCGCCGCCTCGATGGAGAGGCCGCAATGGCGCGCCCAATCGGCGAGGTCCTCGCCGTCATAGACGACCGGGAGGGTGTGGGCGGCACCAACCGCCTTCACGCCCTCGACGTCGCGCCAGAGCATTCTCAGCACCTGCTCGAGTTCCGGCGCTGCGACGGCGAGCGGATCGAACAGCACAAGCAGGTTGTTCATGCCGGGAACGACTTCGAGCACTCCTTCGACGTTGGCAGCCGACCTGGCCATACCCCAGACGCGGCGCTGTATCCCGTCGTCGAAATCGCCATGGGCGCAGTCGAGGAACAACCCCTTCGACCCTGCCAGCGCGAATCGCGGTTCCCGGCGTTCCATCTGGCCTCTAGTCCTTGACGGGAACCGTATAGTTCAGGATCAGCCGGCCGCCGTCGGGATAGATGGTCTGGCCGACGATGTAGGATGCGTCGTCGCTGGCGAGGAAGGAGGCGACGCTGGCGATTTCCGATGGCTCGCCGCACCTGCCCGCCGGCGTGCGCGACAGGATGGTCTGGCGCTGGGTTTCGCTCGCCATCACCGAGCTCCGGACCATGTCGGTCAGGATGGTGCCGGGGCCGATTGCATTGACGCGGATGCCGTGGGGGATGAGACCGACGGCCATTACCGCAGTCAGCTGCTTGATGCCGCCCTTCGAGACGGCATAGGCGACCGAATCGGGGATGGCGAGCGTGGCGTTGATCGACGACATGTTGATGATCGACCCGCCGCGGCCCTGGTCGATCATCGCCCGTGCCGCCGCCTGGCCGAGGAGGAAGGGCGCCTTCAGATTGACGCGCTGGACGCGATCGAACGCATCCTCGGGAAAGTCGACGAAAGCATCGAGATGGATGATACCGGCATTGTTTACGAGAATGTCGACGCTGCCGAACACGTCGACCGCCTTTGCAACCACGCTTGCCGCCATTTCCGTCGAGATTTCGGAAAGGTCGGCGCGAAGCCAGGTCGCACCTTCGCCGAGCCGTTCGGCGAGCTCCCGTACGCCATTCTCCTTTACGTCGACCAGCACTACTTTCGCGCCCTCGGCGTGGAATCGCTCCGCGCAAGCCAGTCCCAACCCTTGCGCTGCGCCGGTGATGATCGCGACCCGATCCTGATGCTTCATGATGGAAAATCTTCTCCTGACATTGCAATCTCTTTAGTGGATATGATATCCAAACTATAGAAGACGATCAATCGCCGTTGCGGCGAAAATGGAGGAATCCGGAATGAACGACGCCGGGCAGATCGAGGAACTGGTCGCGGCCTTCGGCCGGCTCAGCACGTCGCTGATCAGCGATAATCTGGCGCGTGTGCCCGGCGCCGTGGGCCTCAGGCCGTTCCACCGCGTCGCCGGGGTCATGGTCGGCCGGGCGCTGACGGTGAAGACGCGGGCGGGCGACAACCAGTTCATCCATCGCGCGCTTGACCTTGTGCAACCCGGCGACGTCGTCGTGGTCGACGGCGAGGGATATGAGGGGCGGGCGCTGATCGGCGAGATCATGACCAGCCTGGCGGCATCGCGCGGTGCGGCGGGCTTTGTGATCGATGGCGCGATCCGGGATTCGGCCGCGATCCGCGGCTCCGAGTTCCCCTGCTTCGCACGTTCGGTGACTCATCGCGGCCCGTACAAAGACGGTCCGGGGGAGATCAACGTACCCGTTTGCGTCGGCGGCATGATCGTCAATCCCGGCGACTTCGTCGTCGGGGACGACGACGGGCTTGTCGCATTTCCCGTCGAAGGCGCACGCGAACTGCTTGCTGCGGTACAGGCGCAGGAGGAGCGGGAAGCCGAGATCATGCTCAGCATCCGCGAGCATCGCTACCAAGGTGCTTACGTGTCGAACACCTGAGGCGGCACAGGCGTTCCTGCCGGAACGGCCGCG
>CAYYZC010000021.1:0-5705 GCA_964475605.1 uncultured Chelativorans sp. | reverse complement strand
CCCTTGCTTGGCCGGTCAGCGATAGAATGCCGGCATAGCGCTTATCGCTAGATTGTAGTTTCCGGTCACGCCCGCAGTTGGAATGATCCGACCAAGGAACGCCGGATTACGCAAGTCGGGCCGTGGGAGGCGACAGCAACATGAGGATGAGTATCGCACTCAAGCTGGACCGAGCGCTCGATCCCGGGCAGCGTTGCTGCAGCGGGCTGTCACGATCGGAAATTTAATCTCCTTTTCGAAACAGTCGGCACAATAACGACAGCGGCGGACCGCTCGGACACAGGGCTATTGACTGGGAATATTGTTTGAATAATGTATCCATAAGAGCGGGGAAGAACCTTGCCGATATCTCGACGGGGCGATTGGACCCGCGTCAGGAGGCTCCTGAACTGTCAGGCGCTCAACAGGGGAAACGGAGACGAACATCATGACTTCACCGCTTCATAGACTAGCCTGCACGACGGCTCTCGTCGGCGTCATGCTGACCGGCGCTGCCACGGCTGCCGAAATCAAGGTAGGCATCGTCGTGCCGCTGACCGGGCAACTCGCCAGCGAGGGCCAGGACCTCGAGAACGCCATCAAGCTGGCCTTCGACCAGGCGAATGCCGAGAGCGGCACGGATGGCGACACCTTCACCACCGTGACGGCGGACGATGCATGCGATCCCCAGCAGGCGGTGACGGCGGCGAGCAAGCTCGTCTCGGAGCGCGTGGTCGCGGTCGTCGGCGGCTATTGCTCGGGCGCGGTGCTGCCGACAATGCAGATCTACGGCGAGGCGAAGATTCCCTTCGTCGTTCCTGCCGCCAACTCCACCCTGCTGGTGGAAGCCAATCCGGGCAACGTCTTCATGATCAACTCGACCGGCGCCGCGCAGGCGGAGTCGGCCATCGCGCTGTTCAAGAAGAACGGCTACGAAAAGATCGTGATCATCGACGAGGGCGACGCCTATTCCGCCGACCTCGCCAGATTGACCGCGGACGCTTTCCGCGAGGCGGGTGGCGAGATCGTCGCGACCGATACCGTGGCGGCCGGCGAGCAGGATTTCTCCGCCGTGGTGACGAATATCAGGTCGCATGGCGCGGACGCGGTGTTCTGGACCGCTTATCATTCCGGCGCGGCGTTGCTGACGCGGCAGTTGCGCCAGGCCGGCTTCCAGGGCGGCATCGTGCTCGGCGACGGCAGCAACTCGCCGGAATATATCGAGATCGCCGGTTCCGCCGGCGAGGGCGTCTACATCTTCTCGCCGCCCGTGCTCGAATTCCTCCCGGGCGCGGCGGAATTCAGCGAAAGCTACAACGCTGCCTATAATCGCAACCCCGGCGCTTATGCGGCTCTGGCGTTCGACGGCGGCAATCTGGTGGCTGACGCCATCACGCGCGCCGGGTCGACGGACTACGACGCCGTCGTCGAGGCGCTCAAATCCGCCGATCTTGAGGGGCTGGCGGGCCACATCGCCTTCACGGACAAGAACACGCTGGCAGGCTCCAACTTCGCGACGCTGGTCCTCAAAGACGGAAAGTGGGCGCTCGCGGAATAGTCGCCGCCGGAACGGAACGCAGTGAGGGGCGGGCATCGGCCCGCCTCCGGTTCCGCGATCGCCGGTTGCCCGGCTGATGAATGCAGCTCTCTTCCAAGGGTGAACTGTGTCGTTCGATCTATTCATCCAACAACTGATGAACGGCCTGATCGTCGGATCGTTCTATGCGCTGATCGCGCTCGGCTACACGATGGTGTTCGGCGTCATCAAGCTGCTCAATTTCGCGCATGGCGACATGTACATGACGGGGTCGTTCGTCGGGCTCGCCGTTCTGTCGATCGTCGGCGTCTGGCTCGGCAATGGCTGGCTGGCCGTGATCTGTGCGATGCTCGTCTCCATGCTCGTCGTGGGGTGTCTCGGGGTCGTGATCGAACGCCTCGCCTACCGCCCGATGCGCGAAGCTCCGCGCCTGTCGTTTCTGATCACGGCTCTCGGTGCGTCGATGCTGCTGAATGGCTCTGCGCTCGCCATTACCGGCGGCCAGCACCGGGCCTACAATGTCGATCTCGGCTATGACGGCATCGGGATCGCAGGCGTGCATGTCACCTACACCCAGATGGTGCTGGTTTGCACCGCCATCACCCTGATGGTGGCGCTGCAGTTTTTCGTTTCGCGCACGATGTATGGAAAGGCCATGCGCGCCGTCTCCATCGACAGCGCTGCGAGCCGCCTGATGGGCATCGATGTCGACCGTATCATCGCGATGACGTTCTTCATCGGCACCGGGCTGGCCGCGGTCGGAGGCGTGATGGCCGGCGCCTATTACGGCAGCGTCCACTTTTTCATGGGATTCCTGATGGGGCTGAAGGCGTTCACCGCCGCGGTCATCGGGGGTATAGGCAGCGTTCCCGGCGCGATGCTCGGCGGCCTTCTGCTCGGCTTCCTTGAGGCGTTCGGTTCGTCGATACCCGGCGTCGGGTCCCAATGGCGGGACGTCTTCGTCTTCGGCGGCCTGATCCTGTTCCTCGTCTTCAAGCCGACCGGCATCCTGGGCCGTTCCGTTGTGGAGCGTGTGTGATGGTCGACACCGCTCAGACCGTAGCCACGTCCGCCGCCCCCGGTCCTGAGCCGATCAGCCGCCAGCTCATCGCTCTCGGTGCGGTGACGCTGGTCGGTGTGCTCGTGCTGCCTTACTTCGCCAATGCCTATGTGACCGAGGTGGCGACCACGGCGATGCTCTACATCGTGCTTTGTCTCGGTTTGAACATCGTGGTGGGCTACGCGGGCCTCCTCGATCTCGGCTATGCAGCCTTCTTCGCCGTCGGCGCCTACACGACCGGCATCCTGACGACGCAGTTCGGGTTCAACTTCTGGCTGACCATCCCCATCGCGATGGGCTTCGGCTGCATCGCGGGCATTATCATCGGCACACCGACCCTGCGGCTGCGCAGCGACTATCTCGCGATCGTGACCTTGGGCTTCGGCGAGATCGCGCGGATCGTCGCCCGCAATCTCGAGATAACCGGCGGCTCGAGCGGCCTCTACGGAATCGCGCGTCCGGAGCTCTTCGGCATGAGGCTGGTGCAGGTGCATCACTTCTACTACGCGTTCCTGGTCCTGGCGCTGTTGACCATCTTCGTTTGCCTCAGCCTGGAACGATCGCGGATCGGCAGGGCCTGGCGCTATGTCCGCTATGACGAGGATGCGGCCGCGGGCCTCGGCATCAACAGGGTCAGGATCAAGCTGCTCGCCTATGTCATGGGCGCTGTCGTCGGCTCCGTCGCCGGCAGCCTCTATGCCGCCAAGATGACGGCGATCTCGCCCGAGAGCTTCACCTTCGCCCAGTCGCTCATCATCCTGCTTGGCGTCGTCCTCGGCGGAATGGGCAGGATCCCGGGCGTCATCCTCGGTGCGGTCGTGATCACGATGATCCCCGAGATCATGCGTGACGCGGGCACCTATCGTCCTCTGGTCACCGCCGTCGCATTGCTGGCGATCATGCTGTTCAGGCCCTACGGCCTGTGGCCCGAAAGGCGGTACTAGGCATGACGCTGCTCGAAGTCGAAGATTTGCGCCTCAGCTTCGGCGGACTGCAAGTGCTGCACAATATTTCCTTCTCGGTGCGGAAGGGTGCGATCAATAGCCTGATCGGTCCGAACGGTGCGGGAAAGACGTCGCTGTTCAATTGCCTCACCGGCTTCTACAAGCCGCAGACGGGCATGATCAGGCTCGACGGAGAGCAGATCGCCAGGCTGCCTCCCCATCGCATCACCACGCTTGGCCTGGCGCGCACCTTCCAGAATATCCGGCTCTTCAAGGAGATGTCGGTGCTGGAGAACGTGATGTCGGGCAGGCATTGTCGGACCCGTCACGGCGTTATCTCGGCCATCCTCCATCTGCCGTCGCAAAGGCGGGAGGAAGAGGAGATACGGTCGACAAGCCATCATTGGCTCGATTTCGTCGGCATCCGCCGCCACGCGTCCCGCCTCGCCGGCGGCCTGTCCTATGGTGATCAGCGCCGCCTCGAACTCGCCCGCGCCCTGGCCTCGTCGCCCAAGCTTATCCTGCTCGATGAGCCTGCTGCCGGGCTGAACGAACGCGAGAAGGAAGAGCTGGTCGCCTTGATCCGTCGCATACGCAACGAGGCCGATGTGACCGTCCTCCTGATCGAGCACGACATGGGGCTGGTGATGCAGGTGTCGGAGAAGATCGTGGTGTTCGATCACGGCCAGAAGATCGCCGATGGCGCCCCCGAAGCGATCCGGTCCGACCCCAAGGTCATAGAAGCCTATCTGGGCGCGGAGGACTGAACGTGTCCGACACCGTTCTTTCCGCCGAAAACATCGTTGCGCGCTATGGCAGCATCGAGGCGCTTCACGGGGTCAGCTTCTCCGTCAAGCGCGGGCAGGTGGTGGCGCTCCTCGGCGCCAACGGCGCGGGCAAGAGCACCGTGCTGCGCGTCCTGTCGGGGCTGCTGCCGGCCGCGTCGGGAACCGTGCGCTTCCTCGGTGAGGACATTACGCGGCTTCCGGCCCATCGCCTGCCGCATGGCGGTCTTGTCCACGTGCCCGAAGGCCGCCGCATCTTCGGCGACATGACGATCAAGGAGAACCTGGATCTCGGGTCGTTCACGCTTGGCGACGATGCCGAGCGCAGGCGGCGGATGGACCATGTCTTCGAACTGTTCCCGATCCTCGCGCAGCGCCGGAACCAGGATGCGAGCTACCTGTCGGGCGGGGAGCAGCAGATGCTCGCCATCGGCAGGGCGCTGATGGCCGGACCCAAGGTCCTGCTGCTCGACGAGCCCTCGATGGGGCTCGCCCCGCAACTGGTCAAGGAAGTGATGAACATCGTTCAGCGCCTCAACCGGGAAGGCGTCACCATCCTCCTGGTCGAGCAGAACAGCAAGGCCGCGCTGAAATTCGCCGACTACGGCTATGTCCTGGAGACCGGGCGGATCGTGCTGGAAGGGTCCGGCCACGATCTCTCCAATGACGATGCCGTCATCAGCGCCTATCTGGGCGGCGGCCAGGCCTGACCTGTCGCGACGCCGCAGGTCGCAGCCGTTGCGGCGTCCGCGGCATGTGGTCCATCCGACATTTCGACCGGATTCATGAGTCCGCGACCTAGTCTAGGCGGCAGCCTTGGTCTTGTTGTGCCATTCATCGAGAAGGCCGAGCACCGTCTTGAGATCGAGCACGTCGACATAGCGGCGGCCGATGTCGCGCAGATTGTCCTTGTGCGGCTGCTCCTCGATGTCGCCGACGCAATCTTCGGGCACGATGGTGCGGTAGCGATGGCTGAAGCTGTCGATGGAGGTCGCCCGGATGCAGCCGCTGGTGTTGCAGCCCGTGACGATCACCGTGTCGACCTGCTCCTTGGTGAAGTAGTCGTTGACATCGGTATTGAAGAAGATCGACGGGCCTTTCTTGCAAACGGTCAGGTCGTAGTCCGGGTCGTAGATGCGCTCGTCGATCTCAGAGCTGGGATGCGAGTGCAAGAAGGTCTCGTGAACGGCCGTGATCTTCCAGTAAGGCATCTCGCGCCTGTTCATGTAGGCCGTGTTGCAATTGGCGACAGGCACGTCGTAGGCGCGCGCCACCTTGAGAAGCTTTGCCGTGTTCTCCATGGCGCGCATGACCAGCGGCGCGCCGCCGAGCGGATACTGCGCCTCGGTAAAGCCCTTCTGGAAATCCACCACGACGATGCCCGGCTTGCTGCCGAAGCC
>CAYYZC010000020.1:0-21701 GCA_964475605.1 uncultured Chelativorans sp. | reverse complement strand
GACGCGAGGACCGGCGCCGATGACCGAGCTCATCATCCGCGGCGCGCGCAAGGCCTATGGCGCGACGCTGGCGCTCCGGCGTGGAGATTTCGAGCTCCACGGGGGCGAGGTTCATGTCCTGATCGGCTCCAACGGATCGGGCAAGAGCACGCTGTGCAAGATCGTCGCCGGAACGGTGCGGCCCGATGCCGGCGAGATCACGCTGAACGGCGAGCCGTTCGTCATCAATGATCCGCGCGACGCGCGCGCCCGGGGCATCGGCATCTTCTACCAGGAGCTGAGCCTTGCCGCCCATCGCAGCATCGCGGAGAACATCCTGCTCCCCGACCTGCCGATGAAGGGCGGCATCTTCATCGACCGCGCCCGTCTCGAGGAGCGGGCCGAGACCTATATCGCGCTCTTCCGCAGCGTGGCGGGCGAGGGCTTTTCGGCCGACACGCCCGTCCACAAGCTGCGCGAGGACCAGCGCCAGCTCGTCGAGATCATGAAGGCGCTGGCGAGCGAGGCACCGATCCTGATCTTCGACGAGCCGACCTCGTCGCTCGACCGCGTCCAGGTCGACCGCTTCTTCGAGGTGCTCAGGCGCCTGAAGGGCGAGGGCAGGGCGATCGTCTTCATCTCGCATCGCATGGACGAGATCTTCGCCATCGGCGACCGCGTCACGGTGATCCGCGACGGCGAGACGGTGGCGACGTCGAGGATCGCCGAGACCGATCCGCAGGCGATCATCCGCCAGATGGTGGGCGAGCAGGAGGCATTGGGCGATGAGGCGCCGGTGCCCGCAGCAGCTGCCGCTTCCGAGACGGTGATGAGCGTCGGCGACCTGCGCTCCGCCGGCGTCCAGGGCATCTCCTTCGAGCTCCGGCGCGGTGAGATACTCGGCTTCGGCGGGCTTCACGGCCAGGGCCAGTCGGCGGTGCTGCGCGCGATCTTCGGGGCGCAGCCCGTCGCCGGCGGCGAGATCCATATCGGCGGTAAGAAGGTCACGCCGCGCTCGCCGCGCGAGGCGATCCGCAACGGCATCGCCTATGTCTCCGGCGACCGCGGCCGCGACGGCATCATCCATGAGCGGCCGATCCTGGAGAACGTCACGCCGATCCATTTCCTGCGCGAGCGCATCGCGCTGGTGCGCCCGGCGAGCCTCAAGGAAAAGGCTTCGGCGCCGCTTTCGGTGCTGAAGACGAAGTTCCAGACCATCGACCATCCGGTCAATTCGCTGTCGGGCGGCAACCAGCAGAAGATCGTCATCGCCCGCTGGCTCATCGACCGGCCGGACATCCTGCTCCTCGACGATCCGACCAAGGGCATCGACCTGCAGGCCAAGGCCGATCTCTTCGCCCTGATCCGCTCGCTGGCGGCGGAGGGCATGGGGATCGTGCTCTATTCCTCCGAGGATGCCGAGCTGCTGTCCAATGCCGACCGCATTCTGGTCTTCAATGGCGGCTCGGTGAGCCGCGAGCTCACCGGTGCCGAGCGCACCCGCTTCAACCTCTATCACGCCGCCTACGAGGCCGCCTGATGAGCGCTGCGCCCCGCACCCAAGGCAGCAGCGGCGGCTCGGCCGGCCTGCTGGAACGGATGCCGTTCCTGCCGGCGCTGTTCATCCTGGTGGCGCTGGTCGCGCTCAACGGCTGGTTCGAGCCCAACAGCCTCGGCTACAACGCGGTGCGCGGGCTGATCGGCACCTATCTGGCGCTGATCATGCTGGCGATCGCGCAGACCTATGTCGTGATGGCGGGCGATATCGATCTGTCGGTCGGCGCCATCGTATCGCTGGTCAATTGCGTGCTGATCGTGCTGATGGAGCAATGGGGCGGCGGCGTGCTGGCCGTTATCGGCGCCTGCTTCGCCGCCGTGCTCACCGGCATCGCCTGCGGCCTGGTCAACGGTTTCGTGGTCGCGGCGCTGCGCCTCCAGGCGATCGTCGCCACCTTCGCCACCAGCATCCTCTTCACCGGCTTCGCGCTCTATGTGCTGCCGGTCGCCGGGACGCCGGCGCCGGCCACCTATTGGCGCACTTATGGCGGGCGCATCCTGGAAATCCCCTTCGTGTTCTGGATCGTGGCGCTGCTCGCCCTCGTGCTCGTCGTGCTGGTGCGCACGCGCATCTCCATGCAGCTTCTGGCCGTCGGCGACGATGCGCAGCGCGCCTATCAGAGCGGGCTTCCGGTGACCGCGATAAGGATCAAGGGCTATGTCCTGTGCGGCCTGTTCTGCGCGCTTGCCGCACTTTGCATCACCGGCGCCACGGCGAGCGGCGACCCGCTCGTCGGCGCAGCGATGACGCTGAACAGCGTCGCCGCGGTCGTGCTCGGCGGCAGCGCGCTTTCTGGCGGCAGGGGCACCGTGGTCGGATCGCTGATCGGGGCGCTGATCATCGGCCTGATCAGCTCGCTGGTCTTCTATGTCGGCACGCCGTCGCAATGGCAGAACCTCGTCCAGGGCCTGGCGATCCTGGTGGCGCTGATGGCCGGCGTGCTGGTGAGCCGGAAGGCGGTGCGATGAGCCCGGAAGCCACCACCCGGGCCGCACCCGTCGCTTCCGCCCGGAGCCGGGCGCTCGCCTGGATCGGCAAGCCGCTGGTCATCGCCCTGGCGCTGATCGTCGTGCTGCTCCTGATCGGGGAGGCGCTGTCGCCGGGTTTCGCATCGCCGCGGCAGATCCTGCGACTGCTGATCGTCGCAGCCCTGCTCGGCGTCGTCGCGGCGGGGCAGAATTTCGTCATTCTCGGCGGCCGCGAGGGCATCGACCTTTCTGTCGGGGGCATCGTCTCGCTGTCAGCGATCCTCGCCGGCAACCTGATGAGCGGCTCCGATTCCGGCATCCTGCCGGCGATCGTCGTGTGCCTCGGCGTCGGCGCGCTGTTCGGGCTCGCCAACGGGCTCGGCGTGACGCTGCTGAAGATCCCGCCGCTGGTGATGACGCTCGGCATGCTGGGCGTGCTCCAGGGCCTGCTCGTCGTCATCCGGCAGGGCATTCCGTCCGGCCGCGCCGCGCCGGGTCTGGCCGATTTCGTCACCAGGCCGTTCCTGCTCGGCCTGCCCGGCATTATCTGGCTGTGGATCGGGATCGGCCTGCTGATGGCCTTCATCCTGCGCCGCACCGTCTTCGGCCATCGCGTCTATGCGATCGGCTCCAACGAGCAGGCGGCCTATATGGCCGGCGTGCCGGTGCGCATCATCCGCGTCTGCCTGTTCATGCTGTCGGGAGCCTTTGCCGCGCTCGCCGGCATCTGCCTGCTCGGCTATTCCGGCACCTCCTTCGCCAATGTCGGCGAGGCCTACATGCTGCCCTCGATCATCGCCGTCGTGCTCGGCGGCACGCCGCTGTCGGGCGGCAAGGGCGGCTATACCGGCACGATGGCGGGCGCCGTGCTGCTGATCGTGCTGCAGAGCATCCTGACCACGATCAATATCGACGAGGCCGGGCGTCAGGTGATCTTCGGCCTCACCCTGCTCGTGCTGATGCTCTTCTACGGGCGCGCAAGGTCGATGCGGGCATGAAGGCGCGGCCGAACATCAAGGACATCGCCCTCGAAGTAGGGGTCTCGACGGCGACCGTGTCGCGCGCGCTCAGCGGCTCCGGCCTCGTCGCCGAGCCGACCCTGTCGAGGATCCGCGAGGTCGCCAAGGCATTCAACTACCGGCCCAATGCCAGCGCCCGCAGCCTGCGCACGCGGCGCTCCATGTCGGTGCTGATGGTGGTGCGCGACGTCGGCAACCCGTTCTATCTGGAGATCCTGAAGGGCGTCGAATCGACCGCCCGCCGCGCCGGCTACTCCGTTCTGATGGGCAATACGGAGAACAATCCGGAGCGCGAGGTCGAATATTTCGACATGCTGCGCGACGGCCATGCCGACGGCATGATCCTGATGACGGGCAAGCTGCCGCAGCGCGGGCGCCTGCGCGAGAGGCTGGCGGGCCAGCCCGTGGTGGTGGCGCTCGAAATGATCGAGGACAGCGGCTTCCCGCATGTCGTCATCGACAACGAGGCGGCGGCCGTAAAGGCGGTGGAGCATCTGATCGGGCTCGGCCACCGGCGCATCGCCCATATCACCGGGCCGCTGCCGGAGACGATGAGCCTGCGCCGCCGCGACGGCTACCGCAAGGCGATGGCGCGCGCCGGGCTCCAGATCCAAGACGGCTACGAGCAGCGCGGCGACTATCTGCTCACCACCGGCGAGGAGATGTGCCGGCGGCTGATGAACCTGCCGCAGCCGCCGACGGCGATCTTCATCGCCAATGACGAGATGGCGTTCGGGGCGATCAACGAGCTGCGGCGGATCGGCGAGCGGGTGCCGGAGGACATCTCCGTCGTCGGCTTCGACGATTTGTTCCTGAGCAAGTCGTTCTATCCGCCGCTGACCACCGTCAGCCAGCCGCGCGCCGAGATCGGCCAGCAGGCGATGGAGCTGCTGCTCCAGGTGATCGGAGGCGAAAGCGGCCCCCAGCACCGTGTCGAGATGCCGACCGTGCTGAAGGTGCGCGGCTCGACCGGCCCGGCGCCGCATGGATCGCAGCCGGCCGGGTGATTTCCTTGTTGCCCGCCATCGTCACCCAGAAAAGTCCTCAGGGAGTTACGGAATGAATTTTGAGCCGAGGGAAAGATTGCGGGTTGGCTTCGTGGGAAGCGGCTTCATAGCCGAATTCCATCTCCGTTCGATGATCGGCGTGCGCAATATCGAGGTCACCGGCGTCCACAGCCGCAGCCAGGCGAAGCGCGACCGCATCTGCGGCCTCGTTGCCGAGCTCGGCCTCGGCAATTGCACTCCTCATGAAAGCCTCGAAAGCCTGCTCCAGGCCGACGACGTCGATGCAATCTGGATCCTTTCCCCCAACGACACGCGGCTCGGCGTGATGCGCACCGTCCATGCGCAGGTGAAGGCCGGGCGGAGCCGCATCTTCGCCGTCGCCTGCGAGAAGCCGCTGGCGCGCACCCTGTCGGAAGCGCGCGAGATGCTGCGGCTCGCCGAGGATGCCGGGCTCAACCATGGCTATCTGGAGAACCAGGTGTTCTGCACGCCGGTGCTGCGCGGCAAGGAGATCATCTGGCGGCGCGCCGCCTCGACCACCGGCCGGCCCTATCTGGCGCGCGCGGCGGAGGAGCATTCGGGCCCGCACGAGGCCTGGTTCTGGCAGGGCGACAAGCAGGGCGGCGGCGTTCTCTCCGACATGATGTGCCATTCGGTCGAGGTGGCGCGGCACCTGCTGACGGCGCCCGGCGCGCCGCGCGACTCGCTGAAGCTGAAGTCGGCCAACGGCACCGTCGCAAACCTCAAATGGACGCGGCCCCATTATGCCGACCAGCTCCGCGAGCGCTACGGGGCGGCGGTCGACTATCGCAACCGGCCGTCGGAGGATTTCGCGCGCGGCACGATCACGCTGGAGGACGAGGACGGCAACGAGGTGATGATCGAGGCGACGACGTCCTGGGCCTATGTGGGTGCGGGCCTGCGCATCCAGCTCGAATTGCTCGGACCGGAATATGCGATGGAGTTCAACTCGCTTTCGACCGGGCTCAAGATATTCATGTCGCGCCATGTGACGGGCGAGGAAGGCGAGGATCTCGTCGAGAAGCAGAACGCCGAGCAGGGGCTGATGCCGGTGCTGGAGGACGAGGCCGGCGTCTATGGCTACACCGACGAGAACCGCCACATGGTCGAATGCTTCCGCAAGGGCGAAACACCGCTCGAGACCTTTCATGACGGCGTCGCCGTGGTCGAGATGCTGATGGGGCTCTACCGTTCGGCCGAGCTCGGCGAGACGGTCCATTTCCCCTCAGCCGAGCTCGAGGACTATGTGCCGCCGGTCGCCAGACGCGGAGCCTGACTTGCTTTCGCATGCCGAGCCGAAACCCCGCGGCCTTCGCCTGATCGAGGCCGAGCAGGCGCGCCAGCATGCCGAGGCGCTGGCCTCGCTCGTCGCCAATGCCGAAATGGCGCGGCAGATCGCCGATCGCATCCGCTCGACCGGCCGGCTGATGCTCGTCGGCATGGGCGCCTCGCACTGGGCCGGCCGGATCGCGCTCTCCCTCTACCGGTCGCTCGGCATCGACGCGAGTGCGGAAGTGCTGTCGGACTATATCCGCACGCAGCCGCCGGCCGGCGGCCATGTCACGCTGATCACCTCGCAATCGGGTGCTTCGGGCGAGATCAGGGCCTATTTCGAGCGCTGTCCGGACGAGGCCGACCGTTTCGGGCTGACGCTCGAGCCCGAAAGCCTGCTTGCCCGCACCGTGCCGTCGCTGGTCGGCGTCGGCGGATCGGAGAAGGCCTATGCGGCGACGCGCAGCCTGCTGATCACGATCGCGCTGCATGGCGGCGTGCTGGCCGAGCTCGGCCATGACGTGCGGCCGCTGGTCGACGTGCTCTCCGGCGGTGCGCGGCCGGTCGCCGGCATCGACGGGATCGCTGCCGAGATCGCCGGCCGCGATGCGCTCTATCTGTCGTCGCGGAGCCTCGTCCATGCCGTCCTGGAAGCAGCGTCGCTGACCTTCACGGAGCTGGCGCGGGCGCCGGCGCTCGCCCTCGAGCTCGGTCAGCTCATACACGGTCCGGTGGAAAGCCTGAGCGCGCGAACCGGGCTGCTGCTGGGGCGGCCGCAAGGCCGCGACGCGGCCGCGATCACCCGTGTCGCGGGGCAGGCGGTGGCGCTGGGGCTGCGCCCGGTGATCTTCGACCTCGGCGACCATGCGCCGGTCGAGGGCGCGCTCGCGGTGCGGCTGCCGGCGCGCAGCGGCCTTGCCGCGGCGGCCGAGCTCCTGCCTGTGGTGCAGTCGGTGCTGATCGCAGCGGCGGCGCGGCGCGTGCCCGATGTCGGCACGCCGCTGCGCTCCTCCAAGATCGCCGACGGGGAGGCTCCCTGAAGGGCCCGCGGGCCGCGGTCGTGGAGCAAACATGTCCGCCATGCGTTGATCCGGGAAAGGAGATCACGCATGTCCGAATTCCTCTGGTTCCTGGTGGTTGCCGGCGGCCCGCTCGTCCTCCTGATCGCGATCATCTATGCCGTCCTCACGCGGCGGCGGAAGTTGGTCGGGGAGGCGGCAGCACAGCGCCAGGCGACGCGGCATCTCTACGAGGACGACACGGCTTCCGCTCCGGCCCAGGACCGCGTCAGGGACGAAAAGGCGCAGGCAACGTCCCCCGCGGTCGAATCGTTGCGGCGGGAGAAGCCGGCCGAGGCCGGGAGCGAGCTGGAAGAAGGGCTCGAAGATACTTTTCCGGCGAGCGACCCGGTGGCTCCGACATCCGGCACCACCAGCGGCTCGCCGCGCGGGCGCGATGCCGTCTAGGCTGTAGAGCTCAGTAGTCGCGCTCGAAGAAGATGCCGAGCGAGGAGTCGCCGCCGGTCCCGACGGCGCCTTTCGCCTTCAGGCTCTCGGTGATGTCGAGATTGATCGTGCCGCGCGTATTGCCCTGGGCGCCGGCCTCGACGCCGAGATAGATATTGTCCTGTATGTAGCGGCCGGCACGTACGGCCGCATTGCCTTGGCTGTCGGTGACGATGTCGATGTCGTCGAGGCCGGTGGCCTGGCGCAGGCTGCCGAGCAGCGAATTGTCGCCGCCGCCTGCCAGCTCCGCCGCGGCCGCGGCGAGCTGGGCGATCTGGAACGCCGACAGCTCGTCGATGCTGCGGTCGAAGATGAGGCGCGCCAGCACCTCGTCCTCCGGCAGTTCGGGCTGCGAGGAGAACTCGATCTCCAGGTCCGACACGCGGCCCCGCACGGTGATGAAGACCGTGATGTCGTTGCCGCTCGACCTCGCGACGAAATCGACGAAGGGATCGAGGTCGCCGACCAGCGTCACCGTGCCTTCGTCGAAGGTGATGCGCTGGGTGAGGATCGACAGCCGGCCGCGGATGAGCTCGAAGCCGCCGACCGGCTGGATCGAGGTGATCGGTCCGGTCAGGCGGACATTGCCGCCGAGCTCGGCGTCGAGGCCGCGACCGCGCACGAAGATCTGGTTGGGCGCCGAGATGGAGATATCGAGCCGCACCACGCTCGGCCGCTCGCTCGGCGTCGGCGTGCCGTCGTTGGCGCGCGCGCGTTCCAGCGTGTGCCGGACGCCGGCCGGCGGGTTGCGATGGATGACGTCGACCAGGTCGGCGCCGCCGCCGAAGCCGCCCGAGACCGTGATCTCGGCGCGCTCGATGGCGATGTCGCCCGAGATCAGCGGATCCCTGAGCAGCGGGCCGTTGACGGCGAGATTGCCGTTGAGCGTGGCGACGACGAGTTCGCCATCGGCATAGCGCGCCTGGTTCAGGCCGATCCTGATATCGGCCGGCATGCCTGCCGCGGTATCGAGCGAGATCGTCCCGCCGGCGCTGATCGTCCCGCCGGTCGCCAGCGCGGCCGATGCCGACTGGATCGTCACCGTCTGGCCGCTGACCGTGCCGGCGACGTCGATGCTGCCGAGCCTGACATTCGTCTCTGGATCGACCACCGAGGCGCTTCGCGTCGAGAAGCTGCCGTCGATCGCCGGTTCCGAGATGCTGCCCGAGATCGAGCCGTCGAACGTGGCGGTGCCGGTGACCTGCGTGCCGCGGTCGGCGAGGAAGCGGTTGGCGATCGACAGTGGCGCCTCGGCGTCGAGATTGACCGAAAGCCCGGAGCCGGAGATCGGGATCGTGCCGTTGGCGGAGACGCGCAGGCCGGGCGAGGCGGATGCGGTGAGGCTGTTGAGCCGCACCGTCTGCTCGGCGAAGGCGCCGGAGGCGGCGAATTCGAGCCCGCCGAGGCCGGCGCTGCGCAACGGTGCGGCGGCGATGCCGGTGCCGCGCAGGTCGAAATTGGCCTGCGGCGCGGCGAGCGTGCCGCGCACCGTCGCGGAACCGCTGATCGCGCCGGCAAGGTCCTGGCCGGGGACGAGCGGGTTCAGCGCCGTCAGTGGGAAGGCGTCGAGGTCGACCTGCAGGTCGAGATTGCCGTCGCCGAGCGGCACGCTGCCATTGGCGCTCGCCCGCAGGCCCTGCGGGCTGACTATGTCGGCGTCGATCTGCAGCCGCTCGGCGGTGGTGTTGCCGGTTGCCTCGATGTCGAGCGATTCCTGGCCGGCAGCGCGCAGCGCCGCCGCCGTGATGCCGCTGCCCCGGAGCGTGAAGTCGACCGAGGGCTCGTCGCGCGTGCCGGAGACGGCGAGATCGGCGTCGACCGTGCCGCCGAGGCCGAGATCCGGCCGGACCAGATTGGCGATCGACAGCGGCAGCGCGGCAATGTCCACGTCGAGGTCGAGTTCGTCCGCGATCCGACCGCTGGCGACGACGCGGCCGCCGCCGACATCGACGGTCACCGTCTCGATGTCGATCGTGTCGCCGACGATGGTGAGGGCCGCCGGCTCGACCAGCCGCAGGCCGACGAGACCCTGGGTCAGCGTCGCCTCGTCGAGGGCCAGGCGGAAGCCGTCGCCTTCCGGCTGGAGGCTGCCGGCGGCGGTGATGTCGGAGCCGTTCTCAAGCGTCGCGGCGGCGTCGAAGCTGGTGACGTCGCCGCTGGTCGACGCATCGGCGCGAAGGGTCGCGACCTCGATGCCGGCCGCGGCCAGCCTCTCGGCCGTGACCGATCCTTCGACCGCTGGCACGCCGAACAGGTCGCGAATGGCGGCTTCGGCCTCCAACCGGCCGAGCTCGATGCCCTGGGCGACCAGGTCCTGCGCGCTCGCCTCGATCGTCGCCGACTGGATGCCGTCCTCGGGCGTCAGCCTGAGGCGGGCATCGAGAGCACCGCTCGCCTCGACAAGCGCGAGGGCGGCGGCGGTCGAGACGTCGGGCGCGTCGATGACCAGCTCGCCGGTGAGGAGACCTGCCGCATCCTGCGCCAGCTCGCCGGTCGCCCGTGCGCCGCCGGCGGAAAAGTCGAGATCGGAGAGGCGTCGCAGCTCTTCCGACACGTCGATGCCGGCCGAAAGCTCTGTGCGGACCCCGTCGAGGAAGGCGCTGCCGGCAACCGTGCCTTCGATCCGGCCCTCTTCCAGCGTGCCGTCGAAGGCGATCTGCGCCTCGCCGAGCCGGCGCTCGGCAAGCGTGCCGGTCGGCACCGAGGCGCGTGCGGTGACGGCGATCAGCCCTTCGGAGCCGACCGCGCGGCCCTCTGCCTCCAATGCCCCCGAGGCCTGGTCCGACAGCAGCGCCAGGTCGGAGAGTGACAGGCTGAAGTCGAAATCGGCGGCTTCCGAGGCGATGGTGCCGTCGGCCAGGATCTCGACGCGTTCATTGCCGACGCGCAGATTCTCGGCGGTCAGGCCGTCCTCGCCGCGGGCGACGCGGCCGGTGATGGTGGTGGTCCCGGCGATCAAGTTGTCGACCGCTTCCGTGCCGATGCCGAGATCGTGGCTGGAGCTGTCGATGGTGAGGTCGAAGGCGCCGCTGATCGGGCGCAGCTCGCCGTCGGCCCGGAGCTCGATCGCGCCGTCGAGCTCGCGGCCGGCAAGGCCGGAGAAGGGGGAGAGGTCCTCTGCGTTCAGCGACAGGTTGCCGTTGAAGGCATAGTCCTGGATGTTTCCGATCAGCGAGGCGACGAAGGTCTCGCCGGTCAGCGTCGCATCGGCGAGCCGGATCGGATCGCCGGCCCGCCACGAGCCTGCGACGGCTAGAGCGATGCTGTCGCCCAGCGCCTCCTGCACGTCCTCGCGGCTGGCGACGATCCCGGTGATGTCGCCGTCGACGTTGAAGGTCAGACTGCGCTGGACCGGGTTGTCGATATTGGCGGCGACGCCGCCCATCTCGAACCGCGCCTGCCCGGCGAGGAACTCGGCCGTGTTGAGTTCGTCGGCGACGATCGTCGCAGACCATTCGCCGCCCGGAGCCTCGCCATAGGCGACCGTGACCTCGGCATGCTGGACCGTGGTCGAGCCGCCCGGCACCGGCAGGATCACCGGCTCGTCGCTTTCGTTGTCGATCACTGCGTCGATCGAGAGGCGCTGCAGGAAGCCGTCGAACTGCGTCTCGGCCGAGGCCGAGAGCGCCAGCGCCGCGCTCTCCAGTTCGAGCGCGTCGATGCGGAAGCCGCCAGCGTCCTTGACCACGCCGTTGGTGGTCAGCGCCGTCCGCTGGCCGAAGAAGGACCTGAACTGAACCGGAACGAGCTGGGCGATCGGCCCCTCCAACTCCGCCTCGAAGCCGAGCCCCGCATCGCCGCGGCGCAGGGAGGTTGCGCCGCTCAATATGCGCTCGCCCGCCGCGTCCAGCGTCAAGGTCACGTCGAGATTGGAGATCGGGCCGCTGCCGGCAAGCCTGAGGTCGACCGGCGGACGCCTTTCCAGGGCGAGCAGATTGGCGACGATGCCGTTCTCCGGCTCCGAAAGCGCGAGGTCGAGCCCGAGCTGCTCGGTCTCGTTGGCGTAGGATGCGTCGAGGGCGAGCTGGCCGCCGGGCCCGTCGAGGCGCTCGATCTGCAACTGCGTGTCGAGCGAGCCGTCGGCGAGCGCAATGCTGCCATTGACGGAGATCTGCGAGGCGAGGCCGAACAGGTCCTCGCCGAACTCGACCAGCGGCACGGCGAGGTTGTCGAGATTGACGGCGATCGGCAATTCCGGGACCTGGAAACCGCCGGCCTCGGGCGCCGGCAGCGTCTCGTCGGGGACCGGCCGGCGCAGGATCTGGATCCGTTCGGCGGCGAGCGTGTCGATCTGGAGGCGCTGGCGCAGGATCAGGGTCGAGCGCGACCAGTCGATCGAGGCGTTCTCGATCCGCAGCCAGACGCCTTCGTCGTCGGCGACGGTGATCAGGCCGATCCGGGCGTTGGAGGAGAGCACGCCCTCGATGCCGGAGATGCGGATCTGGCGGTTGGGGCCGGACAGGCGATCCTCGATGAAGCGCAGGAACAGCGAGCGCTCCTCGTCCGGCGTCTCCTGCTGCGCCAGCGCAGGGGAGACGAAGAGGATCATGAGCAGGGCGATCAGCAGCCGCATCAGAATGCCTGTCCTATACCGACATAGAAGGCGACGCGCGGATCGTCGTCGCGCCGGTCGAGCGGAACGGCGACGTCGAGGCGCAGCGGCCCGAGCCCGGTGAGGTAGCGCAGGCCGACTCCGACGCCGATCCGCACATCCTCGGAGAAGCCGGGCACCGAATCGGCGCCGACATAGCCGGCATCGGCGAAGGCGACGGCGCCGATCGTGTCGGTGATCCTGGCGCGCGCCTCGATCGAGATCTCGCCGAGCGAGCGGCCGCCGACGATGTCGTCGCCGCGCTCGACGCCGATATTGCGATAGGCATAGCCGCGCACCGAGCCGCCGCCGCCGGCGAAGAAGAGCTTGTCGGGCGGCAGTTCGGAGATCGACGGGCCGAACAGGGTGCCGATCTTGACCCGGCCGGCGAGCACGAAGCGGTCGTCGGCATCGATGCCGTAATAGACGCGGGCCTCGGCCGTCGTGCGCACCGCGGCATTGCCGTACTCGAATTCGTAGAAAGGCTCGACCAGCCCTTCGAGGAAGATGCCCTCGGTCGCATTCGCCGCGTCGTCGCGGCTGTCGAAGGCGAGCCCGCCGAGGACGCCGGCGGTCATGAAGTCGCGGATGCCGAATACGTCGTCGTTGAAGCGCGAGCGCGACGCATTGACGAAGAACCTGGCCGAAAGCTCCTCGGTGAAGAGATGGGTGATGCCGGCATCGGCCGAGACAGCGGTGCGCGTATAGGCGTCGAGCACCTCGCGGTCGCCATAGATGGAGGCGGAGAAATCGGTGTCGGGCGTATAGATGCCGGGCTTGGTGAAGGTCGCGCCGGCCCGGTAGGTCAGCTCCTTCGGGTCGAAGCTGTTGCCGATGCCGGCGACGCGGCCCTCGATGCGCAGCCGCTCCGCCCGTCCGAACAGGTTGCGGTGGAGCCAGAACGCCTCCAGCCCGAGCCCGTCGAGCGTCGAATAGGTGCCGCCGACGCCGAACCGGCGCGGCAGCCGCTCCTGCACGATGAAGGAGATGGGCAGGATGCCGTCCGGCCCGATCTCGTCGGCTTCCCGGAAGCGCGCGGCGCGGAAGACGTCCATGCGCGCGATGCGGGTCGAGGCGCGCTCCAGATCGTCGGGGTCGTACTCGCCGCCGGCGCGAAGCCCCGTCATGAAGGCGACGAAGCCGGGATCCATGCGCTCCGTGCCCTGGACCGCGACGTCGCCGTAATAGGCCTTGCGGCCCGGCTCGACGGCGATATGCGCGTCGACCACGTCGGCCTCGTGGGCGGCGACGACGCGGCGCTCGGCCGCCTCGGCCTTGGCATGGCCCTGCTGGCGCCATGCCTCCACCGCCAGGCGCTCGGCGCGCAAAATCGTGCCCGACCCGGCGACCTCGCCCGGCGCGTAGCCCTCCTCACGCGGATCGTCGACGCGGTCGCGGCGGCTGGTGGCGGGCGGCGCCTGGTTCCCGATGGTCGCCTCGCGGAAGACGAAGACCGGTCCGGGATCGATGTCGACCACGACGGCGGCGGGCTCTGCCAGACCGGCATCGGGAGGCAGCTCGGAAGCCTCGCGGCCGTCGATGCGGATGCTGATCACGCCGCCATAGCGGCCCTGCGAATAGAGCGATGCCAGCAGGCGGCGATAATCGCCGCGCGCCTTGGCGACGAGGCCGGCCGCACCCGACGCCGGATCGTCGCGGTCGGCCCACAGCACGGAGGCGGCCTTGAGGCCGTCCTCGACATCGCCGCCGTCCGCCGCCGGGGCGACGACGAACTCGACCTCGTAATTCTGCGGCTCGCCGATGACGAGATCCTCTTCCGCCGGCTCGTCGCGGCCGAAGAGCTTCAATCCGAATATCTCGAAGGCCTGCGCCCCCGCGGGAACCGCGGCGAGCATCAAGGACAGTGCCAGCAGGGCGATCGGACGGCGAAACCGCGCGGGCGGTTCTTGCTCGGTCAAAGCCTCTCCTCAACTTCTTCGACGAGCTACGCCCGCACCGCATCCATACACTGCCGGCATTCCTGCATTTATTCAGAAATGCTAACGAAATCAGTCGGCAAGCCGCCCCCGCTGATTGTGCATTTTACCCGTGCAGGCAAGGAAAGTCCAACGCGCGTCTTCACAACCTGTTGCGCAGCCGCCACAGCGAGGCCGCGTTGCGTATCGGCGCAGGGCGGGAACCGCGGCGCTGCGGGAAAGTTAACGGATCAGCTTCGCGTTCAGGAGGATCGTCCCATGATGAAATCCAAAGCCCCGGCCGGTCCCGACATGCTGCTGGAGCTTGCCGGCTTCGGGGAAGCCGACGGGCCGCATCCGCTCGTCGATGCGCAGGGCCGGCATTCACTGATAGACGCGCCGCGCATCGAGCCGGGCATGCCCGAGCGCCGGTTCCCCTGGGGCATCGTGCTTTCGCTGATCGCGATGGTCGTTCTGGGGATGCTGGGCTTCGCCTATCTCTAAGGTCTATACGAAAGGCCGCTCGGGATCGAAGCGGCGCGGCAGCAGCCGCCCGAAATAGGCGTCGCCCGGCGCGGAGAGGCCGGTCCCGCCATCGGTCAGGAAATCGTCCGGCATATGTCTCGTCTTGCCTGCAACGTCGACCAGCGGCAGCCGGCGGATGACGGTCCTGCCGCCTTCCTCGCGAAGCGCCACCGAGCCGCCGCCCTGCGCGGCGGTCTCGACCGCGAAGCGGCCGGCATCGAAAGCCTCCTGCGCGTCGACCGGGCTGATCATCGCGATGTGGCCGCGCGGCAGGTAGCCGAACGTGTCGACGCGCGCCCGCACGCCGGGCAGGCCGCTATTGATGATGCGCTCGATCGCCATGCCGAGATCGCCGCCGGAAAGCCGCAGATTGCCATGGGCGTCGCGCTCCAGCCGTTCCGGCTCGACGACGCTTTCGACCAGCGGCCTGCCGTCCGCTGTCTGGACGCCTTCCGACAGCGCGATGATGCAGCGCTTATGGCGCCCCAGCGTCTCCTTGATACCGGCGACGAAGCTCTTCGGATCGAAGGCGCGCTCCGGCACGTGGATCAGATGCGGCCCGCTCTCCTCGTCGAGCTTCCAGGCGGCGGCGGCCGCGGTCAGGAAGCCGGCATGACGGCCCATGACGATGCCGGCATAGATCCCGGGCAGGGCGCGAAAGTCGAGGTCGATGCTCTGGAAGGAGGCGGCGACGAACTCCGCCGCGGAAATGAAGCCGGGCGTGTGGTCGCTGCCTTCGAGATCGTTGTCGATCGTCTTCGGCGCATGGACGAAGACGATGTCGCCGGATGCCGCTTCGGTCAGGATCTGCTGCGTTCCTGCCGTGTCGTTGCCGCCGATATAGATGAAGACATCGGCGCCGATGTCGCGCAGCGAGCTCAGGATCTCCGCACAATAGGCCTCGTCCGGCTTGTCCCTGGTGCTGCCGAGAGTGGCGCCCGGAGTGGCGGCGATGCGCATGAGGCGGTCTTCCGGCATCTCGCTCAGATCGACCAGGTCCGGCTTGCGGATGCCCCGCACTCCATGGCGGGCGCCAAGGACGCGGCAGCCGGGATCGCGTCGGCGCGCCTCCAGCACCGCGCCGACGAGGGTCTGGTTGATGACCGCGGTCGGTCCGCCGCCCTGGGCGATGACATATGTCGGAGCCATAGCTCGTTCCTTTAATGCTGAAGCTGTCGTCTAAATCGATTAGAGCCTTCCATCAAGGCGCATCTCCGTTCAATTTAGTGCGCTCGTCCGAGGTCGTCCTTCCCTCGGGCGCAGCAGCCGCTATGTCTGGGGCAGGATCCGGATCACGAGGAGAGGTGCCATGCGCGTCAGATCGATCGCTACAGTCGCAGCCATGGCGCTGATGACGCTTTCCGCCGCGGCGCAGGGCAGGTCCGATGCGCGAACCATGAGCTGCGGCGAGGTGCAGGCCCTGATCGACCGGCACGGCGCGGTGGTGCTGACCACCGGCCAGCATACCTATGACCGCTATGTCGCGTCGAGGCGCTTCTGCCTGCCCGCGGAACTGCCCAAGCGGGCAAGCGTGCCGACCCGCGACACGCCGAACTGTCCCGTCTATCGCTGCGACCATTTCGATCCGGACGACGATTTCTGGTGAGGCCGTAGGGGCGGGGGCCGGTCGCTTCACGACGCTGATCCCTGCAGGCAGGAGCCTTGCCGCAGCGTTTCTTCGCCGGTCGCTGCGCGGCAGCGGCTGATGCCAAACCATTGCCGAGACGGGCCGGATCGCCTATGCGGGCATCGAACGAGCCTGCGGGACCCCTCCCTTCGTCCCGCGACGCCGCAGATCGAAAGGTTGGAGATGCTGGCGAGAGATCATCATGACGACAGGGCACGCACGGCAATCGTCGACGAGGCGATGACGTCGCGGCGCTCCGTCCGCGCCTTCCTGCCGACGCCCGTCGACGACGAGACGGTCCGTGACATATTGCGCGTCGCCGCCCGGGCGCCGTCGGGCACCAACATGCAGCCCTGGCGGGCCTATGTCGTCACCGGCGAGAAGAAGCAGGCGGTGTCCGATGCCATCCTGAATTCAGGCGTGCGGGCGGAGAAGGCCGTGTGGGACGAATATGTCTATTATCCCGACCAGTTCTTCGAGCCCTATCTCGGCCGCCGCCGCGCCCTCGGCTTCGCGCTCTACGGCCTGCTCGGGATCGGGCGGCGCGAGGTGGAGAAGATGCGTGCCCAGCACGATCGCAATTTCGTCTTCTTCGATGCGCCGGTCGGCATGATCTTCACCATCGACCGGCGGCTCAACAAGGGCTCGTGGATCGACCACGGCATGTTCCTGCAATCGGTCATGATCGCGGCGCGGGGAAGGGGGCTGCATAGCTGCCCGCAGGCGGCGTTCGCGCCCTATCATCGCCAGATCAGGCCAATCCTCGGCATCCCGGACGAGGAGATCGTCGTCTGCGGCATGGCGCTCGGCCATGAGGACGAGAGCAAGCCGGAGAACCGTCTGCGCAGCGAACGCGTGCCCGTCGAGGAATTCGTCACCTTCGTGCGGTGAGGGGCAAGCGTCAGCTCACCTCATAGCCCGTTTCCGCGGCCGCATGGCAGAGCAT
This sequence comes from uncultured Chelativorans sp., assembly GCA_964475605.1. Classification (GTDB taxonomy): domain Bacteria; phylum Pseudomonadota; class Alphaproteobacteria; order Rhizobiales; family Rhizobiaceae; genus CAYYZC01. The sequence goes on along the minus strand of CAYYZC010000020.1, from coordinate 4,767 downwards.
GGTCCAGAAGCTGCGGGCGAAGGAGCGGAAGACATAGAGGTCGAAGCCGTCCTCGCCGATGCGCTGGATGGCGCAGAAGATGTCGTGATGGACGGTGGCGCGGCCTTCGCCCACGGGGAAGGCAGCGGCCGGGAAATCGAGCGCGAAGAGCTTCGCCAGCACCCATTCCGCCTTCGGACCCTCGATGCGGATGGCGGTGCGGCCGTGGCTGAGGTCGCAGGCCGTGCCGGTCGCGATTCCCACGGCTTGCCGAAGCGTTTCGGCCGCGCCTTCGGCCCGGTCGACGATCAGGAATTTCCCCGGGCCGATGCCGAAGCCCGACTTTCCGTCCGCCACGGCGCCGGATTGCGGAGCGGCCGAAAGCGCAAGGCCGGTCGCGCTTGTGATCGCCGCCGCCAGCGCCTCCTCCTGTCCCGGCCACGCCGCCGCCTCGACGATCGATCCCGGCCGCATCTCGCGGAGCCGGACCCCGGCGCCTTCCGCCATATTGCCGTGCGTCCCCGGCTTCCAGGCGGCACCCAGCGGAGAAAGCTGCTCAACCATGCATGCGGCTCCCGTCGGGATCGAACATATGATGGCTCACGATCTCGACCGGACCGTAGCGGTTGCGCAGCGGATCAGAGATGAAGGCGCGGCTGCCGTGACGCGCCTTGCCGCCCTCGACCAGCGCCAGACCGATATATCTGCCCAGCGCCGGCGAATAGCAGACGGCCGTGACATGGCCGATCGAATTGCCCGGCCTGCCCGGATCGGGCTGCTGCTCGACGATATGGGCGCCGCCGCCGAAGCCGCGATTGTCCTGCGAGACCACGCCGACGAGGCGCAGCCGGTTGGGCGCGATGAGGCCCTCGCGGTCCATCATCGCCGATCCGATGAAGGGCTTCTTCTTCGACAGCATCCAGTCGAGATAGAGGTCGCGGGCGGTGGTGCGCCCGTCGATCTCGGCGCCGGTGACGTGGCCCTTCTCGATGCGCAGCGTGCCGAGCGCCTCCAGCCCGTAAGGAGTGATGCCGAAGGGCCGGCCGGCCTCGATCAGCGCCTCCCAGACATGGGTGCCGTGGCCGGCGCCGCAATAGACCTCGTAGGCGAGTTCGCCGGAGAAGGAGAGCCGGCAGATCATCACCGGCGCGCCCGCGATCTCGCCGCGCACGATGCCCATGAAGGGCAGCGCCTCGTTGTCGACCGCGGTGCCTTCGACACAGGCGGCGAGCACGTCGCGGGCCCGGGGTCCGGCGACGGCGGCACCCGCCCACTGGTCGCTGACCGAGGTGACATGGACGCGCAGCTCCGGCCACACGGTGTCGAGATAGTATTCCAGATGCTGCATCACCTTGCCGGCATTGGCCGTGGTGGTGGTCATCAGGAATTCGTGCTCGGAAAGCCGCCATGTGGTGCCGTCGTCGAAGGCGATGCCTTCCTCGCGCAGCATCAGCCCGTAGCGCGCCTTCATCACGGGCAGGGTGGAGAAGAGATTGGTGTAGACGCGGTCGAGCAACCCGGCTGCGTCCGGGCCTTGCACGGCGATCTTGCCGAGCGTGGAGACGTCGACGATGCCGACCTTGTCGCGCACCGCCTGCGCCTCCCGGACATAGGCCTGCTCGACCGTCTCGCCGGGAAGGCCGTAGATCTGCGGCCGGAACCAGAGGCCGGCGGAATACATCCGGGCGCCGTTGTCGACATGCCAGTCATGCATCGGCGTCAGCCGCTCCGGCTTGAGCTCGCCATGGCGCTCGGCTGCAAGCGCGCCCAGCGACACGCCGGAATAGGGCGGGCGGAAGCGCGTCGTGCCGACCTCGGGGATCGGGAGCCCGCGTGCCTCGGCCATGATCGCCAGCCCGGCCACGTTGGAGGTCTTGCCCTGGTCGGTCGCCATGCCGAGCGTCGTATAGCGCTTCAGGTGCTCGACCGACTGGAAGCCTTCGCGATGGGCGATGCGGATGTCGTCGGCGGTGACGTCGTGCTGGAGGTCGACGAAAGCCTTGCCGGGAGCCGGGATCTCGAAGACCGGCGCCGGCGCGACGTCCAGATCCGGTGCCGCGACCTGCGGCGGGTTGGCTCGCGACGGCTGTGTGCCGGCAGCCGCGGCGCCGGCCGCTAGCCCCTCGACGATCGCCTCCCGGGTGGTGAAGGCGCCGGTGAAGGCACCCGCGCCGAGCCATTTCTGCGTCGGCTGCGGCGGCAGGAATGCCTGCAGCCGGTCGTCCCAGCGCGGCACCGCGCCGGCCTGGCTCGCCAGATGGATGACGGGCGACCAGCCGCCCGAGACCGCCAGGCAGTCGGCCGCGATCCAGCGAGCCTCGCCCGACAGGCTGCGGCTCGGCGCATCGAAGCGGCGGACCGAGATTTCCTTCAGGCCGCTGCCGCCCTTCGTGGCGGTGACGGCATAGCCCGCCAGCAGCTCGGCGCCGGTCTCCTGCGCCAATGCGAGCGCGGCGGCCGAGATGTCGCGGCGGACATCGATGATTGCAGCGATGCGCGCGCCGGCGCGGTGGAGCTGCGCGGCGGCGCGGTAGGCGCCGTCATTGTTGGCGAAGACGGCGATCGTCTCGCCCGACAGCACGCCGAATTCGCCCGCATAGCGCGCCGCCGCGTCGGCGAGCATGATGCCGGGGCGGTCGTTGCCGGGGAAGACCAGCGGGCGCTCCAGCGCGCCGGTCGCCAGCACCACGCTGCCGGCGCGGATCGTCCAGTGACGCTGTCGCGGCTCGCCGGGGGCGGGCGCCGGCTTGTGATCGGACACCCGTTCGGCCGCTGCCAGCGTGTTGCCGTCGTAATAGCCCCATACCGTGGTCCGCGGCAGCAAAGTGACATTCGGTCTCGAGGCGAGCGCGTCGACGGTCTCGCGGGCCCAGTCGGCGGCGGGCATGCCGTCGACCGTGTCGTCGCTCCAGGCGGTCGAGCCGCCGAGGCGCGGCTCCTGCTCGGCGAGGATGACGCGCTTGCCGCTGTCGGCGGCCGCGCTCGCCGCCATCAGCCCGGCCGGGCCGGAGCCGACCACGAGCACGTCGCAGAAGGCGTTCATGCGTTCGTAGCGCGCCGTGTCGGCGGCCGCACCGGCGCGGCCGAGGCCCGCGGCGCGGCGGATGAACCATTCGCAGACCATCCAGAACCGCGTGCCCTTGAGCGGGCCGATCACCGGTCCCATGAAGGTCTTGTAGTAGAAGCCGGCCGAGATCATCGGGCCGGCGATCCCGTTGACGGCGCCGAGATCGAGGCCGAGCGAGGGCCAGCGGTTCTGGCTTTCGCAGACGAGGCCGTCGAAGATCTCGATCTGGGTGGCGGGGATATTGGGCTCGCGGATGTCGCCCTTGAGCACGGTGACCAGCGCCGAGGGCTCGTCGGCGCCGGCGGCGAAGACGCCGCGCGGCCGGTGATACTTGAACGAGCGGCCGAAGACGGTGACGCCGCTCGCCATCAGCGCAGAGGCGAGCGTGTCGCCGGCATGGCCCTGACAGGGCTTGCCGTCGAAGGTGAAGCGGACGGTTCGGCCGCGGTCGATCATGCCGCCGCGGCTCGTCCGGCGCGGGCTCATCGCTGCGTCTCCGCAGGCCGCGCCGGGGCGACGCTGCTGATCTCGTGGGTCAAGGTGTTGCGGACGATCGTCAGATGGGCGCGGCAGCCGCCGGCATGCTGCCAGTATTCGCGATGCTCGCCGGCCGGGTTGGCACGGTCGTAGATATAGGCGTTCCACGCCGCCTCGTCGGTCGAGGCGGGATCGGGACGGGTGCGGTTGGCATCCCCCTGGTAGGAGAACTCGCCGAGGTCGCGCGGACCGCAATAGGGACAGGCGATCAGCATGGCATCGACACCGATATATCCAAGGTCGGTTCGGCCCCCACTCCGCCTCGCTTCGCTCGGCACCTCTCCTCCGATCGACGGGAGAGAGGAAACGCCGGCCGTGATGCCGGGCGCCCTTCCTCTACCCCGGGCAGGGGGAGAGGTGCCGAGCGAAGCGAGGTGGAGTGGGGGTGCTTGAGTAGGTTCATTTCAATGCAGCTTCGGTGTCGCGCCCTGGCCCTTCTCGTCGATCAGGACGCCGCGGTAGAAGCGGTCGAGGGTGAAGGGAGCGTTGATGGGATGCGGCTCGTCGCGGGCGATCGTCCAGGCGAAGCACCAGCCCGAGGCCGGGGTCGCCTTGAAGCCGCCATAGCACCAGCCGCAATTGAGATACATGCCCGGCAGCGGCCCGGTGGTGATGATCGGCGAGCCGTCCATCGACATGTCCATCACGCCGCCCCAGGAGCGCAGCAGCCGCACCCGCGCAAAGCCGGGGAACATGGCCAGGAACTCGCTCATCACCTCCTCGACCACCGGCAGGTTGCCGCGCTGGGCGTAGGAATTGTAGCCGTCGAGATCGCCGCCGAAGACGAGGCCGCCCTTGTCGGACTGCGAGACGTAGAAATGGCCGGCGCCGAAGGTCACGACGCAGTCGATGAAGGGTTTCAGCCCTTCCGACACGAAGGCCTGGAGGACGTGGGTCTCGATCGGCAGGCGCAGGCCCGCCATGGAAGCGACGACGGAGGAGTTTCCGGCCGCCGCCAGGGCAAGCTTGCCGCAGCCGATGAAGCCGCGTGTCGTCTCGACGCCAGTGGCGCGGCCGTTCTCGACGCGGATGCCGGTAACCTCGCAATGCTGGATGATGTCGACACCGGCTGCGTCCGCTCCGCGGCCATAGCCCCAGGCCACGGCATCGTGGCGCACCGTGCCGCCGCGCGGTTGCAGGAGCCCGCCCATGATCGGAAAGCGGGCATTCTCGTAGTCGAGGAA
>CAYYZC010000019.1:17952-22235 GCA_964475605.1 uncultured Chelativorans sp. | reverse complement strand
GGGATGCCGGCACGCTCGAATGGCTGCCCAACGACGTCTATTCGACCCGCAGCATTCCGCTGGTGACCAGCCGCGAGCCGCTCTGGGACCAGCCGAACCTGCCGAGGGAAGTCGAGGACGGACACCATTTCCTCCCCAACGCGCCGACCGGCGGGCGCGAGACGATCGTCACCAGCGCCGTCGAGGCGAAGCCGCAATATATCATCCGCATGCCGGGACCCGGCTTCGCGCATCTGACGGCGGCCGTCTTCACCGCCGCCTTCTTCCTGCTGCTGACGATCAAGGCCGTCACCATCGCCGTCGCCTGCGCCTTCGTTGCGGTGGCCGGCTGCATCGTCTGGACCTGGGGGCTCGACAAGGGATCCGACAAGCGACTCGAGAAGGGCGAGGTCGAGATCGGCGGCGGGATCAGGCTTCCGACCTATATGAGCGGACCTACCTCGCATCCCTGGTGGGCGATGGTGGTGCTGATCCTCGTTGCCGGCTCGCTCTACCTCTCCTACGTCTTTTCCTATCTCTATCTGTGGATCGTCTCGCCGGAGGTCTGGCCTGCCGATGCGTCGTCGCTGCCGGACGTCGCCTCGCCGGCGGTCTCGGCCGCATTGGCCGTCGCCGGCTTGCTGTCGGTCTTCCTGGCGGGCAGGCTGCTGCCGCCGGAAGGTCAGCGCAGCCTCCTCGCCGTGCCTCTGCTCCTGGCGCTGTCTTCCGTCCTCCTCACCGGTGCTGTGGCGCTCAATCTGTGGAGCCACTGGGAAAGCGGGCTGCGGCCGAGCGAAAGCGCCTATGGCGCGCTGGTCTATATGGCCGGCGTGCTCGACGGGCAGCTTGCCGCGGCGATCGTCATCCTCACCGCCGTCGCCATCGCGCGTGCCCTGATCGGCCGCCTCGATCGCGTGCGCCGGGTCAGCTACGAGAATGTGATGCTGCTCTACTTCTACGCGGCCGGGCAGCTCCTGTTCGGGCTGTTGCTGGTCCACGGCTTTCCGAGGGTGGCGGGATGATCGAACGCGATACGCCACGCAACCGGCCTTCGACGCTGGGCACGCTGGTCTTCATCATGTGGGGGCTGATCGGCTGGGGAGGGCAGCTCACCGCGATCTATATCGGGCACACATGGGTGTGCGCGCTCGGCCTGCCGGTCTACGCCACCGATCTGCTCGCCGCGGTGCTGACGGCCGGCGCCTTCGCGGCGGTGCTGCCGGTTGCCGTCGTTCCGGCGCGCATCGCACGGCTGCCGCGGCTCGGCTCCGACGACAACGGCTTCCACATTGCCCGGATCGCCCGCATCATCGCGCTCCTGTCGCTGGTCGCGATCGTCTGGACCGGGATGACGGCGTTCTTCGTCGAATCCTGCACCCTGGCGCGCTGAACAGTCGGGCTTGTCTCACTCCGCATCCGGCAGGCGGTAGGCGATGACGGAGTCGCCGGATTTGGTCCCGGTCGAGCCGTGACCGCCGGCGACCACCACCAGATACTGCCTTCCGTCCTCGCCCTCGAAGGTCATCGGCGTCGCCTGGCCGCCGGCCGGCAGGCGCTGGCGCCAGAGCTCGCGGCCGTCGGTGACGTCGAAGGCACGGACATAGTAGTCGAGCGTGCCGCTGTGGAAGGCGACGCCTCCGGCGGTCACGATCGGGCCGCCGATCGACGGTACGCCCATCTCGAAGCCGAACGGGATCGGCGACAGGTCGCGCGTTGTGCCGTTCCTGTGCTGCCAGACGACATCGCCGGTCGTCAGGTCGGCGGCGGCGACATAGCCCCAGGGCGGCGCCTGGCAGGGCAGGCCGATCGGCGTCCACATCGGCCGCATCGAGGCGGCGAAGGGGGCGCCGTAGTTCTCGTTGAAGCCTGGCTCGCCTTCGGAGACGTAGTTCGTCGTGTCGTCCTCGCGCGGGATCAGCTTGACGACGAAGGCGAGATAGACCGGGTTGGCGATCACCGTCCCGCGCACCGGGTCGACGGCGACGCCGCCCCAGTTGAAGGTGCCGAAGTTGCCGGGATAGACGATGGCGCCGTTGACGGAGGGCGGGGTGTAGCGGCCCCTGTAGTCGAGGCTGCGGAACCAGATGCGGCAGTAGAGCTGGTCGAGCATCGTCGCGCCCCACATATCGCGCTCGCGCAACCGGTCGGGTTCGAACGTCATCGCCGAGGTCGGCTGCCGCCGGGCGGTGAAGTCGCCCTCGACCGCGCCGCGCGGGGCGCGTCTCATGGTCACCGGCAGAAGCGGCTCGCCGCTGCGCCGGTCGAGCACGTAGATGTCGCCCTGCTTGGTTGCCTGGACCAGGGCCGGCACATATTCGCCGTCGCGTTCGAGGTCGACGAGTTGCGGCTGCGAGGGCACGTCCATGTCCCACAGATCGTGGCGCACGGTCTGGAACACCCAGACGACCTCGCCCGTCTCGAGGTCGAGCGCGGTGATGGAGGAGGAGAAGCGCTCCGTCTCCTCGGTGCGGTCGCCGCCGAACTGGTCGGGCGGCGCATTGCCCATCGGCGCATAGACGATGCCGAGCTCGGGATCGACGCTGAGGATCGACCAGGCGTTGGGCGAATTGCCGACATAGGTCTCGTCGGGCGGCAGCGGCTCGGTCCGTTCCGGATTGCCGCTGTCGAAATTCCAGACCAGCTCGCCCGTCGCCGCATCATAGGCGCGGATGACGCCGGACGGCTCGGTGGTCGAGACATTGTCGTTGACGGCGCCGCCGATGACGATCAGGCCGCGCGCCACGACCGGCGGCGACGTCGAATAGAACGAGCCGGGATAGAAATGCGGCATGTTGGCGCTGAGGTCGATCGCGCCTTCGGTGCCGAATTCCTCGCAGACCGTCCCCTCCTTCGCATCGAGCGCGATGAGACGCGCGTCGGAGGTGGGCAGCAGCACGCGGGCGGTGCAGCGCGCGTCCTCCTCCGGCGCGGCCTCGGCGACATCGTTCTCGGCTGCCCCGGTGGTGTCGGCCGGCGTCTCTTCAGCCTCGACAGTATAATAGGTGAGGCCGCGGCAGGTCTGGTGCTGGCGGTCCAGATTGGTGCCGACATTGGCCTCGTAGCGCCACACCTCCTCGCCGGTCTCGGGTTCGAGGGCGATCGCGATATGGTGCGGCGTGCAGACATAGAGCAGCCCGTCGACCATGGTCGGCGTCACCTCGTAGGTGGTCTCCTCGGGGTCCTTCTCAGGATCGCGGACGTCGCCGGTGTGGTAGTGCCAGGCCTCGACGAGGGTGCCGACATTCTCCGGCGTGATCTCCGTCAGCGGCGAATAGTGGCTGCCGCCGAGGGTGCGCCCGTAATGCAGCCACTCGCCGGGCGGAACCGCCTGCTCGCCGGGCGGCAGTTCGGCGCCCTGCGCCTCGGCCACCTCGCCGTTTATCGCATGCGGATCGCCGAGCATCGAATAGAAGGCGGCGCAGATCGCGATCAGCAGCGAGGCGGCGAGGAGCCATCCGCCGACCCGCCATGGATCGGCCCGGCGCCCGAGGCGCTCGGGATTGGTCCGGCGCCAGGGGATCAGCAGGAGAAGGCCGAAGATGACGATCAGGCCGCCGCGCGGCATCAACTGCCACCAGTCGAAGCCGACCTCGCGGATCGCCCATCCGAGCGAGCCCAGCACGAGGACCGAATAGAGCACGAAGGTCGCGGGGCTGCGCCGCCGCAGCGCGACCGCGGTGGCGATCATCAGCAGGCCGGCGAGCAGGTAATAGAGCGAGCCGCCGAGAACGACGAGCCAGATGCCGCCGGCGGCAAGGATGAAGCCCACCAGCGCCAGGATCACGATGAGTGCGAGATGCATGGGATGCCCTCCTGCCGAAGGTAACAGGCGGCTTTGCGGAAGGTTCCGTGGCGCCGCCCGTTTCGGCCGGGAACAGAGCTGCCCCGCGGGAGTTCGTCCGGAATGATGGCGCCTGCGGGCGCCCACCCGAAGAGGATCTGAAGACGATGCCAGACGACACCAACCGGCGCGAGACCGGAGTGCGCAAATATCCGGCGGACCGGCGGCCGGACCCGAGCGACGAGTTCTCGCAGGACGCAGCCGAGAACGAGAAGCCGCGCGACGGCATGGGCCTGACCGAGCCGGTCGACCGCCCCCGCCGCCCGGAGCGCCGCATCGGCAATCGGCCGGGTATCGGCAAATCGGATCAGGATCGCTGATCTTCTCCGCCTGCCCTGGAACATAGTCGGCCGATCAGGGTTTGGGGGACGCTTCGTACAGCCATCACTCCCAACTCCCCCCTTGCGAAGCGAAGAGGCTGAGGCCTCGGAAGGCCGGCCGGATCAGCCGGCCTTCTTTCCTC
>CAYYZC010000019.1:11926-17852 GCA_964475605.1 uncultured Chelativorans sp. | reverse complement strand
AGAGGCTGAGGCCTCGGAAGGCCGGCCGGATCAGCCGGCCTTCTTTCCTCGACGGTCGCCGCGGCTGGCCGGAACCCCGGCTCGGCGGCGGGGTTCTTCCCGACAGCCGCAAGAAGGAGAGCGAGCGATGCCAGCCAAATCCAAATCCCAGCAGAAGGCCGCCGGCGCGGCCCTTGCCGCCAAGCGCGGCGACATCAAGAAGAGCGAGCTCAAGGGCGCCTCCAGGAGCATGGAGAAGTCGATGAGCGAGAAGGAACTGCACGACATGGCTTCGACCAAGCGCAAGGGCAAGCCCGAGCACAAGTCGAAGTCGTAGCTCTCATGGGCTGCATCGACCTGGAAGATGCAAGGCGGCGCATGGTCGAGCGCCAGATCAGCCGGCGCGGCGTCAGGAGCCGGCGGGTCGTCGCGGCCATGGAGAGCGTGCCGCGCGAGCGCTTCGTCCCGGCCGGCCTCGAAGAGTTCGCCTATGACGACACGCCGCTGCCGATCGGCAGCGACCAGACGATCTCGCAGCCCTATGTCGTGGCGCTGATGATCGAAGCGGCGGAGATCGAACCCGGCGACAAGGTGCTCGAGGTCGGCGCCGGCTCCGGTTATGCGGCGGCGGTGATGAGCCGCATCGCCGACCGGGTTTACGCCATCGAGCGGCACCGGGCGCTGGCCGATGCGGCGCGCGAGCGCATCGAGCGCTGCGGCTACCGCAATGTCGAGATCCGCCATGGCGACGGCACCAGGGGCTGGCCCGAGGCCGCGCCCTTCGACGCCATCATCGTCTCGGCCGGAGGCCCGAGCGTGCCGCATGCGCTTGCCGAGCAGCTCGAGATCGGCGGCCGGCTGGTCATCCCGGTCGGCGAGGATCGCCGCTCGCAGCGGCTGCTGAGGATCACCCGCATCGCCGCGGGCAAATACGAGGAAGAGGATCTGGGCGGCGTCATGTTCGTGCCGCTGATCGGCGAGCAGGGCTGGGAGGACGATGCGAGGCCGGCCGCGCGCCCAGCGCTGCGCCCGCTGCCGGAGGCGATCGCCGAGGCGGCCGAGACGCTGCCCGACCCCGGGGACGAGCATTTCGCGGACGCCTTCGAACGCTTCGGCGACCGGCGCGTGGTGCTGCTCGGGGAAGCGAGCCATGGCACGGCCGAATTCTACCGGGCGCGCGCGGCGATCACCCGGCGCCTGATCGAGCGGTACGGCTTCACCATCGTCGCCGTGGAGGCCGACTGGCCCGACGCGGCGGCCATCGATCGGGATATCTCGAACCGGCCGCGACTGCATGAGGGCAGGCCGTTCCGGCGCTTCCCGGGCTGGATGTGGCGCAATGCCGAGATGGCCGAGTTCCTGACCTGGCTGCGGGCCCACAATTCGGCCGTCGCCGACGCGTCCTCGCAAGTCGGCTTCTACGGCCTCGACCTCTACAATCTCTCCGACGCGATCGCCGCCGTGCTCGCCTATCTCGACGCGCACGACCCGGCGGCAGCGGCAATCGCGCGCGAGCGCTATGGCTGCCTGACGCCGTGGCAGAAGGAGCCGGCGAGCTACGCCCGCGCTGCGCTCAGCGAAGGCTACCGCGATTGCGAGCAGGCGGTGGTCAGCCAGTGCCGCGAGCTGCTGGAGAAGCGGCTCGAATTCGAGACGCGGGACGGTGCCAGCTTCCTCGACGCGATCCAGAGCGCGCGGCTGGTCGCCTCGGCGGAGGAATACTACCGCACCATGTTCTATGGCGGCGCCTCGTCCTGGAATCTCAGGGACCGCCATATGTTCGAGACGCTGGAGAACGTGCTCGACGCCCGGGGCGCCGGCGCCAGGGCGGTCGTCTGGGCGCACAATTCGCATATCGGCGATGCGCGGCACACCGAGATGGGCGCCACGCGCGACGAGATCAATATCGGCCAGCTCTGCCGCGAGCGGTTCGGCCGCGAGGCGGTGCTGATCGGCTTCGGCACCCATTCCGGGAAGGTCGTGGCGGCGAGCGAGTGGGACGGCCCGGCGGAGATCAGGACGGTCGGGCCCTCGCATGAGGAAAGCTGGGAACGCTGCTGCCACGAATCGGCCGTCGAGCGCTTCCTGCTCGACTTCGGGCGGCGGCCGGACCTCGCCGGCCGGCTCGCGGAGCAGCGTCAGGAACGCTTCATCGGCGTGATCTACCGGCCTGAGACCGAACTGATGAGCCATTACATGGAAGCCGCATTGTCGCGCCAGTTCGATGCCTATGTGTGGTTCGACGAGACCGGGCCGGTGACGCCGCTGGACCGGAATGCAGGCGGCGGCGAAGAGATGGCCGACACGTTCCCGTTCGGATTGTGAAGACGCGGCGGATTGTGAAGTCGCAGCGGATTGTGAAGACGCCGGCCGGAACCTCGGCGGGAACGGCCGGTTGGACCTTTGAAGCGGCGGCATGACCTTTCCCGAAAGCCGGGTCCCGGTTTTCGGGATCATGCGCCGGCAGGAGGTTCCAGCGATGCCGACACCAAGACAAGATCCGGACCCGGCCCCTCCGGTCCCGCCCACGCCGCAGCCGGTGCCCAAGCCGATCCGGGAGCCCGATCCCATCCGCCTTCCCGACGAGGACCCGGTCCCCAATCCGGACGAGAACGACTATCCGCCGCAGCATGCAGGCGGCCCGGAATTCGCCGCGGTCGAGACGCTGTCGAAGCGCGAGGCGGAGGAATTCCTCCGCCGCTCGTCGCTGACCTATCTCGAATGCTGCATAAGCCTGATGCTGACCCATCTGAGCATCGAGGAGACGGCCGGCGTGCTGGAGCGGCAGGCCGCGATCCTGCGCGAATGGGGATAGGGCGTTAAAAACGCCTCCTTCAGGATCGGTCCGGCTCCTCGGGGTCGTCGACCGAGATTTCGGGCCGGTCGTCGCCGGGCGCATCCTCCTCGTGCCAGATGCCGTCGGCATCCTCATATTCGATATGCTCGCTGGACCCGGAACGGGCGTGGCCCTCGGCGGCGCGCTCGGCCGCCTCGGCGGCTTCGTCATGGGTCGCGAACGTCTCGGAAAAGACGTCGCCGGCCTTGTAGGCCCAGCCGCCATTGTGCTGGACGATCTCATAGACGATGCGGCTCATCGGATGCCTCCTGTTCGCTGCCTTCAGAACGGCGCGCCGGTGGCGATGTTCCTTGGCCGAACTCGTTTCCTGCCAAGGAACCTTCTCTCGACCGATCCGTTGTCGCAGATGCGTTCAGCATGGTGGCGTGGAGGTCGACCGGATGCCTGCGGTGCCGGGATCTTGGAGCACAGCCTTGTCTTACGAGAGCGACGAGATCGTCGAACTGATCCCCGCATTGAGAGCCTTTGCGCGGACCTTCTGCCGCGATGTCGAGGATGCCGACGACCTCGTCCAGGAAACGCTGACGCGGGCGCTCAGGAGCATCCATCAATTCGAGCCGGGAACGAGCATGAAGTCCTGGCTCTTCACCATCATGCGCAACGCCTTCTACACAAACGTCAAGCGCAGGAGCCGGGAGCAGCCCGGCGGCGAGGACTGCGTCTCCACCCGCCCGGCGGTCGATGCGACGCAGGAATGGTCGGTGCGCGGGCGCGAGATCGCGCAGGCGATCGACCGCCTCCCGACCGAGCAGCGCGAGGTGCTGATGCTGATCGGAGTGCTCGGCGTCTCCTACGAGGAGGCGATGGAGGTCTGCGGCTGCGCCATGGGCACGATCAAGAGCCGGCTGTTTCGCGCCCGCGCGCGGCTTCTCGAAGAGCTCGGCGAGCATTCCGCTCCGGAATCGGTCGAGCCGCTGGTGACCCATCCGACGACATTGCTGCGGACCCGTTAGGGAGCGCTGCGGTTCGTGCCTGCAAACGGCGCTTTGCGGCGCTTCCGCTAATCACCTCCTGACGATCTCGAAGAAGCTGTCGCGGCGGCCGGCCACCTCCTCCCCGACGACCAGGGCGAGCCGGTGATCCTCGAACGCCTTGAACCAGTCGTCCCACTCGACGATCCGGAGGTCGCCCATTCCCGGTGCCCGGTCCCATCCCTGGTCCTGATCCTGATAGGCGTGCTGGCCGAAGACGAGGGTGAGCAGCGGCTCGTCCCGGCCGACGGCGGGCATCGCGTCGCGCATCGCCGGCGCGCCGGAGCGTGCGGCCGCCCAGTCGCGGATCTCGTCGCGGTCGGTGAGCATCCTCGTCTCGGCCATTTCCCGTCCTCGTCGCTGCTTCGTCCTGGCGCCAGAACCGGGCCTGCCGCCACTTGTTCCCTCGCCGGAGGGCAGGAACCATTCCGCCATCCCACGGGTTCAGACTTCGGCCTGTCTGCTGCGGGCAGGCAGGCATGGCGATGGCGCAGTGGGCGGCGCCGAGGACGAAGGGGGGCCAGTTTCGATGAAGTTCGTGCCGAGCCGCAATTGCTGGCGCGTGGAGCACGCCGACCGCCTGGCCTTCCTGATCGACGGCCAGGCCTATTTCCGCGCCCTGCATTCGGCGCTTCTGCAGGCGCGGAGGCGGATCTGGATCGTCGGCTGGGATTTTGATCCGCATATCAGCCTGTTGCCGGAGGAGCCGGGCCGGCCCGCCATCGGCGAGATGCTGCGCAGGCTGGTCGAGGAGCGGGAGGATTTGGAGGTCCGCATCCTCGTCTGGGGGCTCGGGCCGCTCTATTCCAGCAATTCGCTCGACCTCTACGTCACCCATCCATGGGCCGACCATCCGCGCATCGACCTGCGCTTCGACCTGCGCCATCCGCTGCGCGCCTCGCACCACCAGAAGCTCGTCGTCATCGACGACCGGCTCGCCTTCGCGGGCGGCATGGACCTGACCAACGGGCGCTGGGACAGCAGCGCGCATGAGCTGGTTTCGCCGGCCCGGACCACGCCCGCCGGCGAGGCCTACGGGCCGGTCCACGACGTCCAGCTCGTCATGGACGGCGCTGCGGGCGCCGCGATCGCCGAACTGGCCGCCGCGCGCTGGCGCATCGCCACCGGGGACGCGCCGGAGCTGCTGGCGCTGGAGGACCGCCCGTGGCCGAAGGAGAAGCAGGCGGACCTGACCGGTTGCCGCATCGCGATCGCCCGCACCGTCGGCGGCGCCTTCCTCCGTCACGGGCGCCGCGAGGCGGTCAGGCTGACGCTCGACATGATCGGCGAAGCGCGCGAGACGCTTTATCTCGAGACGCAATATCTCGCCTCGTTCCGCGTCGGTCGCGCGCTGAAGCGGCGCCTGGCGGAGAGGGACGGGCCGCAGATCGTCGTGCTGGCGACAAAGAGCTCGCGCGGCATCGTGGAGCAGTTCGTCATGGCGCATAATCGCGACCGGCTGATCCGCTGGCTGCGCAGGTCCGACCGCCACCGGCGCTTTCACATCTTCTATCGCGTCAAGCCGGGCAAGGAGCAGACCGAGGTGCTGCTCCACTCCAAGGTCGTCATCGTCGACGACCGCTATGCGCGGGTCGGCTCCTCGAACCTCAACAACCGGTCTCAGGGGCTCGACACCGAATGCGACGTGGTGATCGAGGCGGAGACGGCCGGGCACCGGGCGGCGCTGGCGTCCTTCCGCGCCCGGCTGCTGGCGGACCATCTCGAGGCCGAGGCGGCGCAGGTGGAGAGGGCGATCGCCGGCCACGCGGCGCTGCCGGACGCCATCGATGCGCTCAACCGCGGCAAGCAGACCCTGCGCGCCTATGCGCTCGACGCGCAGGGAAGCCGCACGGCGCCCTTCGTCGGCACCGGCCTGCTCGATCCCGGCCGTCCGCTGCGCCCGCTCGCCTGGGCGTGGAGCAAGGTGCAGGACCTGGTTTGCAAGGCGAGGCGCGCAGGCTGACAACCCCTCCGGGTGAGACGGCGGATGGTTCTGCACCGCTCAGCGGCCTTTGGGATGACGGGTGCGCTCACGCTTCCACGGGCGCGCGCTTGTGCAGGAGGAACTCGCTGAGGATGAAGACCGGAAGCCCGATGGAGATGGGGATGAAGAAATAGA
>CAYYZC010000019.1:0-11826 GCA_964475605.1 uncultured Chelativorans sp. | reverse complement strand
AACTCGCTGAGGATGAAGACCGGAAGCCCGATGGAGATGGGGATGAAGAAATAGACGACGCGGAATGCGATCAGCGCCGGCAGCGTGTCGTTGCCTTGCAGGAGATAGTTCGCTGTCGCCTCCAGCACCCCGAGGCCACCGGGCACATGGCTGATCAGTGCGGTGCCGTTGGCGACGACATAGACGGCTGCGACGCGGACATATTCCAGCTCGCCGAAACTTGCCATCAACTGGTGCAGACAGGCCGCCACGCAGGCGAAGTTCATCGTGCCGATCACGACCTGGCCGAGCGCCAGCCGCAGGCTCGGCAGCTCGATCGTCCATCTCCGGATGCGGATCTGCCTGCGCAGCAGCGCGGCGCTCGCGCACCACAGGACGGGCACTGCAAGGCACAGCACCGCCACCATGCGCGTCCAGCCGGCATCGATGCCCAGCAACTGCTCGGCGTCGGACGGGTAGAGGAGGAGGGCGATGCCGGCGAGCGTCGCCAGCCCGATGCCAACCGTCATGCCGGAGAAGGCGACGACCTTGGCGACCTCTACGGCGTCGAGACCCCAGCGGCTGTAGTAGCGGTAGCGGATGGCGCCGCTGCTCAGCGCCGCGATGCCGATATTGTGGCCGATCGAAAGGCTGACGGCGGAGGCGAGCGCTGCCTGCGGATAGGGCAGGGGATGCTTCGCATAGTGCAGGCCGAGATAGTCGAAGCCGGTCAGCAGCGTGTAGGAAGCCAGCATGAAAAGGCCCGCCAGCAGCAGCCGGCCGGTCTCGATCCGGCCCCAGGCCGACAGGATCTCCGAGATGCCGTATTGCGTCAGCGCCCTGGCGACCAGCCAGCCTGCCACGACGATGCCGAGGATGACGATCCCCCGGAAGAGCCACCGCCTGATGTTTTGCCGATCCGTTCGCACGCCGAGGGAACGTTTGGGTGGAGATCGTGTTCCGGAACCATGGCCCCCGAAGACCGATCGCCGGCGGAAGCACTGCAGTTCAGGATCGCAACCTACAATGTCCATGGCTGCAGGGGCACCGACGGGGTCGTCAGCACGGCGCGCATCGCCGAGGTGATCCGCCGCTTCGACGCTGACGTCATCGCCCTCCAGGAGCTCGATGTCGGCCGCAGGCGCAGCCGCGGCATCGACCAGGCGGCCGAGATCGGCAGGCATCTGAGCATGCATGTCCATTTCCACCCCGCCCACCATATCGAGGAGGAAAAATACGGCGACGCGATCCTGTCGCGCCTGCCCTGCCGGCTGGTGCGCGGCGGCGTGCTGCCGTCGATCGGCGAGCCGCGCGGCGCGCTGTGGGTGGCGATCGATGTCGGCAGCACCGAGGTGCAGGTGGTCAACACGCATCTCGGGCTGCGGCGGCGCGAGCGCATGATGCAGGTCGAGACGCTGCTGGGGCCGCTCTGGACCGGCGCGCCGGAGATGCGGGGCATGCCCTGCATCCTCACCGGCGACTTCAACGCGGTCCCCCCGTCGACGCCCTATCGCATGCTGGCGCGGGCATTCGGCCAGATGGGACCGAAGGACAAGGCGACCTTCCCGTCGCGCTGGCCGATACTGCGGCTCGACCATATCTTCATCCGCGACGGGCTGGAATTCCGGGACTGCAAGGTGCTCAGCGACCGGCACATCAGGCTCGCATCCGACCATCTGCCGGTGGTGGCGAGCCTGCTTGCGCGAACGGGCGCCGAGGCCGAGGGCGCATTCGGCGACGTCGCCTGAAGCGGCGCGTCGAGTTCCGGCCACGGCGGAACAAACAGCGCATGGTCATGTTGGCGACGGCATGTCCGATCGCATGGAGCCGACCATTCGCCCACCCCGATGACCATCTCTCGCGCAGAAACGGAACGGCTGCTGGCCGGCAAGCGCATCCTTGTCGTGGAGGATGACGACCGTCTGGCGGCCGGCCTGGAAGATGCGCTCGGCAAGCTGAACGCCGAGGTGGCGGGGCCGGTAAGCGATCTGCGCGCGGCCATCGACGAGATCCATTCGCCGCGCCGCGTCGATGCGGTGGTGCTCGACCTCAGCCTCTCGGCGGAGCTGTCGACGCCGCTCGCAGAGGAACTGATGAGCCGCTCGATCCCCTTCGTCTTCGCCGTGCACGGCGAATGGGCGGAGCGTTCCAGAAGCTTCCCGGGCTTCGTCATCTGCCGCAGGCTGCCCCGCATCGGCCAGATCGCGCGCGCCCTCTTCGGTGCGCCGGACCTCTCCCACCACTGACCCTCGGGACGGGCCGGAACATCGGCGCCGAACCGGGAGTTGGAGGTTTTTCAGCCATCGATTTCGGGAGCCTGCCATGCCCAACCCGCCCGCTTCGAAAAAGAACGAATATGTCGATCCGGAGGAGGTGGTTCAGCTCATTCCCGCCCTGCGCGCCTTCGCCAGGACCTTCTGCCGCGAGCCCAACGACGCCGACGACCTCGTCCAGGAGACGCTGACCAAGGCGATCGCCAAGATCCACCAGTTCGAGAAGGGCACGCGGCTGAAATCCTGGCTCTTCACCATCATGCGCAACGCCTTCTACAACCGCGTCGTCATCACCAACCGGGAGGGTCCCGGACTGGCCGACTGCGTCTCCGGCCTTCCCTCGAGCCGGCCCACGCAGGAATGGTCGCTGCGCGCCAGCGACGCGCGCCGGGCGCTCGACAGGCTGCCCAGGCATCAGCGCGACATCCTGGTGCTGATCGCCATCAACGGCACCAGCTACAAGGATGCGGCCGAAATCTGCGGCTGCGACATAGGCACGATCAAGAGCCGGCTCAGCCGCTCGCGCAGCAGCCTGCTCTCCGAACTCGGCGAGCGGAAGGCGTCTGAGCTGTTCGAGCGGGCGTGAGGCGGGAACACCCGCAGTTCCGGCCTCAGGACGTTTCGGGATAATCCTTGAGCGGCATGTCGTCGCGAAGGGGAACGGTCTGGCGTTCGATCATACGATGGACCCGCGGCCGCGCCGGGCCGCGATGCAGCGCCGACAGCCTGTCCCATACGTCCGCGTCGGCATGCGTACGCCGTTGGTTGTGGCGGACATATTCCACCCATGTCGGCACATGATAGGTCTCGGTCCAGGAATCGGGGTTCTCCAGGTCGCGCAACAACGCCCATTGGCGCGCCCCGTCGCGGATGCGGACGCGACGCCGTTCGACCATCAGTGACAGGAACGCCGGCACGTCCTCCTGTGCGATCTCATAGTCGACCATGACCATGATCGGGCCGCTGCGCGATCGCAGATCGAAGCGCAGTTCCGGCTCCCTGAACCGGTCGAGGGGATCGAGATTGAGCGAGCTGAATTCGGGCAGCGCGAAGCGCCAGCCGATCACGGCGCCGGCAATGAGCACGCCAGCCGCGCAGACAAGGGAAAAGGCGGCGCCCTGGAGCTCCGCCGTCGCGCCCCAGACCCAGCTGCCTGCGGTCATGCCGCCGAAGGTCGCCGTCTGGTAAAGCGAAAGCGCACGCCCGACGACCCAGCGGGGCGTGGAAAGCTGGACGGTCACGTTGAGGAGCGACAGCGCCAGAACCCAGGAAGCTCCCGCCGGGAGAAGCGTGAGGCAGCTCAGCCAGGTCTGCCTGCTCAGCGACAGCACGATGGCGCTGGCCGCGAAGCCGAGGAACGAGGCCTTGGCGATCGCCTCGTTGCTGATGCGGTCGCGAACGGCCGTGTTCGACACCGCCCCGCCGATCGCGCCGACGCCAAAGCTGCCGAGCAGCAGGCCGTAGGTAAGGGCGCCGCCGCCGAGCAGGTCCCGCGCGACAAGCGGCAGCAGCGCAAGGATGGCGACCGCGCCAAGCCCGAAGACGAAGCCGCGGGACATGACCTTCATGAGGTTGGGAGACATCGCGACATAGCGCAGCCCGGCCGACATCGCACCGCCGAATGCTTCGCGGGGCAGGCTGGCCGGCAGGCGTCGATGCCGCCAGCGCCACAGCGCGATGATCAACGGGACATAGCTTACGGCATTGAGCGCGAAGGCCACCGCCGCGCCCGCCGCCGCCACGATCGCGCCACCGACCGCCGGGCCGATGCTGCGCATCAGGTTGAAGCCCATGCTGTTCAGCGTCACGGCGCCCGGAATGTCCTCCCGCGGCACGACATCGCCCATCGAGGCCTGCCAGGAAGGATTGTGGAGGGCCGTGCCGCAGCCGATGAGGAAGGTGAAGGCCAGCAGCAGCCAGGGCGATATCGTCCCGGTCCATGCGAATACCGCCAGCGCGACGGAGACCGCCATCATGAGGCTTTGCGCGGTCAGCATGATCCGCCGCCGGTCGAGATTGTCGGCGAGCGCTCCCGCCGCGAGCGAGAACATCATGATGGGCAGCGTGGTCGCCGCCTGGACGAGCGCCACCATGTTCGCCGAATCGGTGATGGTCGTCATCAGCCATGCGGCCCCGACCGCCTGGATGAGGCCGCCAAGGTTCGACGTGAGCGTCGCGGCCCACAAAGCGCGGAACGCCGAGTTCCGCAACGGGCTGATTAACGGGGAACTGCCAGTCACCGCCGACCTTTGCTTCGCGGCCATGTTGTGGGAGCAGATGGTATTTTCCTGCTCGCGCGATGTATAGCCGGCGACGACGCCCGGCGCACCATCATCGACCCTGTCTCGCGCGCCTTTTCCCCAGGGCCGGCAAAGACCGGCAATCGCCGATGTGAGACGCGTGCCGACACCATAATGCGGCGCCCTCGATTGATATAAATGAAATCGATAAACAGATCAGAATTATCGATTTCATTGATAAATATCGAGCCGCCTATGCTCATGAGGCTCTAGCGGAGGAGAATGAGTTAGTATGGATGTTCGTCTGACCGACGTGAACAGCGTCAGCCTGGACGCCGCGCTCGCCCTTGCGGCGGCGAGCACCAAGGAAAGTATCGATACCCTCGCGGAGTTCGTAAGAATTCCGAGCCTGACGGGAGAGGAAGGGAAGGCTCAAGCTTGGGTGCTCGCCAAGCTCGCCGGAATGGGATTGGCGGCCGAGAAAAGACGGCTGGATATCGCCGCGACATTCGCGGCCTTCCCGAATGTCGCCCAGTATCCGACCCACTGGCAGCACGACCTGGTGATCACCTATCAGGAGCTGCCGACCTACGACGCGCTCATGGCGAGCGAATTCAAGGATGTGCTGACCTATGACGACCGGCCCAATGTCGTCGGCACGCTTTCCGGTACGGGCGGCGGGCGCTCCCTGGTTCTCAACGGCCATGTCGACACCGTGACGGTGGAGCCGGCCGGCGAATGGACCAAGGATCCGTTCGGGGCGGAGATCGTCGGCGACCTCATGTATGGGCGCGGCACCTCGGATATGAAAGGCGGCGTGACCGCGGCGCTCATGGCGCTGACCTTCCTGCAGCGGGCCGGGGTGAAGCTGCGTGGCGACGTCGTCATGCAATGCGTCGTCAATGAAGAGCATGCGGGCAATGGCACGCTCGACCTCGTTCGCCAGGGGTGCGCCGCCGACGGAGCCATCGTGCTCGAGCCGACGAGCAATCATGTCGCGGTCAGCCATCCGGGCGGGCTTTACTGGCAGGTCCGCGTCCCCGGCGTGCAGAGATCGCCGGGTGCGCGGTGGAAGGACGGCGTTCTCGACGGCACGAGCGCGATCGAGAAGCTGCCTGCCATCATCGCGGCGCTTCGCGGTATCGAGGAGGAGTTCAGCGGCCACCTCAGCCATGATCCCCTCGAAGAGGGCCGTGCGCCCTTTTCGCTGGTGATGGGAAAGATCTCCGGCGGGTACTACGAGACGGTGACGGCCGACGAGGTGGTACTACGCGGCTCGGCATATTTCGCGCCGCATATCGGCTCGATCGCACAGGTCATGGAGCGATTCCGCTCGGCGATCGCGGCGGCGAACGCGTCCGATCCGTTCCTGTCGTCACACCCGGCACAACTCGAATTCCTCCATCATGACGACAGCACGAGCCAGGATCCAGGAATCCCTCCAGCGTGTGTCATGCTCGCGATCCTCGATCAGCAGGGCGCGGAGAGAGGCATCATCCCAGGCCCCTTCTGCTGCGATTTGAGGCATATCGTGAACCAAGGCGGCATTCCGGGGATCATCTTCGGCCCCGGCACGATCGCGCAGGCCCACAAGCCGGACGAGCATATCAGGCTCTCTGAATATCTGGAGAGCATTCCACTTCTCATGCGCTTCATCTCGACATGGTGCGGCGTGAGCGATGCCGAGAAGAGCTAGATCCCGAAGTCAGCAAAAGGGGAACCAGATATGAGACTTCTAGCAATCACAGCGTCGGTAGCGACGCTGATCGCAGGCCAGGTGATGGCCGCCGAACCCAAGCCTGGCGGCACGCTGACCTATTCCTACCATCCCGAACCGACTGCGATCTCGACGATCGCGACCACGGCGGTTCCGGTCTCGATCATCGCCACCAAGATCTACGAGAGCCTGCTCGAATATGAGGGGCCAGGGCTCGAGCCGAAGCCCGGCCTTGCCGAATCGTGGGAAGTCTCTCCGGATCATATGACCTATACGTTCAAGCTCCGGCCGGGCGTCGTCTGGCATGACGGCGAGCCACTGACGTCGAGCGATGTCAAGTTTTCCGTCGAAAAGATCGTCCTGCCGTTCCATTCGCGCGGCAAGACCTATTTCTCCAACGTCGAATCCATCGAGACGCCGGACGACCTGACCGTCGTCTTCAAGCTCAGCGAACCGGTGCCGTTCTTCCTGCGAGCCTTCCAGCCCGGCGAGATGCCGATCATGCCGGAGCACGGCTTTACCGAGGAAGAGATCGCCAGCGGCGAGGTCCGGCAGGCCGGCATCATGGAGCAGCCGATCGGCACCGGTCCCTTCAAGCTGAAGGAATGGAGCCGCGGCAGCTACATCATCCTCGAGAAGAACCAGGATTACTGGAAAGAGGGCAAGCCCTATCTCGACCAGATCGTGATGCGCGTCATCCCCGACGGCGCATCGCGTGCCATCGCGCTGGAATCGGGTGAACTCGATCTGGTACCGATGTCGGGCATGCCACCGGCGGAGATGCAAAGGCTCGCCGGCCTCGAGCACATAGAGACCTCGCAGGAAGGCAGCGAGGCGCTGGGGCCGATCATGTGGCTCGAGGTGAACCTGCGCGGCGATATCCTCTCCAACAAGGATGTGCGCAAGGCCTTGAGCATGGCGATCGATCGCGAGCGCCTCGTTAATGTGATCTGGTACGGCAACGGCAAGCCGGCGCGCGGGCCCATCGTCAGCGGCAACCCGACCTATTTCGACCAGTCGCTTCCGGAGCTCGAATACGATCCCGAGAAGGCGGAGGAGCTTCTTGACCAGGCCGGGTTCGAACGCGGCGAGGACGGCACCCGTTTCAAGCTCACCCAGAACACGCTGCCCTATGGCGAGGAATGGGTGCGTCAGGCCGAATATATCCGCCAGGCCTTCGGCAAGATCGGCGTCGAGGTCCAGTCCGAGAATCTGGACATGGGCGGCTGGCTGCAAAAGATCTACACCGACTGGAATTACGACTTCACGTCGAATTTCACGCACAACTACGCCGATCCCAGCATCGGCGTGCAGCGCGCCTTCAGCTCCGACAACATCAAGAAGGGCGCCTCCTTCAGCAACTCCATGAACTATTCCAATCCCCGCATTGACGAGCTCTTCGCGACGGCTGCGGAAATCCCGGAAGGCGAGGAGCGCAAGGAAGTCTGGTCCGAGATCCAGCACATCCTGAACGACGAGCTCCCGGTCATTTTCCTGATGGAGATCGGCTACACGCATGTCTTCAACCAGCGCGTCCATGGGCTGATCACCAACGGCATCTCGATGTACTCCAACTGGGATTCCGTCTGGGTGGAGTAGGACAATCCGTTCCGGTCGCCGCCACGCCCGCCGTGGCGGCGATCACACGAACCGACATATCTGTTTGGAGGATCGGCATGAGCCAGACGGGTCTCCTCTTCGTGACCAAGCGGCTGATACAGATCGTGCCCGTCGTCCTCGCGATCGCGAGCTTGAACTTCCTGCTCCTGCAGGTGGCGCCGGGCGATGCGGCAGACATCATTGCCGGCCAGTCGGGCCATGCGACCACGGAATATTTGGAGCAGTTGCGACGGGAGCTCGGCCTCGATCAGCCCATCTGGAAGCAGTACCTCTTCTATATCGGCAGATTGCTGACCTTCGATCTCGGCATGTCGATGATCCAAGGCATTCCTGTCCTCGACCTCATTCTGCAGCGCCTGCCTGCAACGATCGTCCTCATGGTGGCGGCGCTTTTCGTGGCGGTGCTGTTCGGCGTGCTCGCCGGTGTGACGGCGGCAAGGTTCAAGGGCACCTGGATCGACAATCTCGCTTCCACACTGGCGCTGGTCGTCTATGCGACGCCGCAATTCTGGCTGGGGCTGATGTTGATCGTGCTGTTCTCGATCCATGTCGGCATCCTGCCCTCGGGCGGCATGATGCGCATCGGCGTCGAGCAGGGTCCGCTGGCGACCGCGCTCGATGTGGCAAGGCACCTTATCCTGCCGGCGCTGACGCTGGGCCTCTTCTACATGGCCGTCTACACACGGTTGATGCGGGCCTCGATGCTCGAAGTCTATTCGCTCGACTACATCACCACGGCGCGCGCGAAAGGTCTCGACGAGCGCCAGATCGCCTGGCGTCATGCCTTCCGCAACGCGCTGCTGCCGGTCGTCACGCTTATCGGCATTCAGGTCGGGCACCTGCTCGGCGGCTCGATCCTGGTCGAGACGGTCTTCGGCTGGCCGGGGCTCGGCCGACTGGTGTTTGATGCATTGCTGCAGCGCGACACCAACCTGCTGCTGGGCATCCTGTTCGTATCTTCTGTCTGCGTCGTCCTGGCGAACCTGTTCGTCGACTTTCTCTATGGCTATCTCGACCCCAGGAGCGTTACGAAATGAACCCCTGGACGGACTTCCTCCAGCGCTTTGCGCAGAACAGGGCGGCGGTCGGCGGCGCGATCGTCTTGCTGCTCGTCGTCGCGGCCGCCTTGTTCGGTCCCATCCTCTATCCGCTCGATCCGTTCGAGATGATCGACCGTCCCGCGCTGCCGCCGTTCCAGGACTATCTGCTGGGGACCGACGTCTCGGGGCGCGACATACTGGCCGGGGCCCTGCACGGCGCCCGCGTCTCGCTGATGATCGGCATCCTCGCCAGCCTGAGCGCCACCCTTTTGGGAGTGGCCATCGGAGCGGTTGCCGGCTTCTATGGCGGGCTGCTCGACAATATCCTCATGCGGACGACCGACTTTTTCCTGACGATCCCGTCATTCGTCTTTGCCGTCGTTATCGTCGCCATATTCTCCCCGACCGTCACCAATGTGATCATCGCGATCGCACTGGTCTCCTGGCCGTCGGTCGCCCGGTTGGCGCGCGCCGAATTCATCGGCCAGCGCTCGCGCGAATATGTCCAGGCCTGCCGTGCCATAGGCATGCGCGATGCGGAGATCATCGTCTTCCAGATCCTTCCCAATGCGCTGCCGCCGGTCATCGTCATCTCGTCACTCATGGTGGCGACGGCGATACTGACCGAGGCCGGCCTGTCCTTTCTCGGCCTGAGCGACCCGAATGTCGTGTCCTGGGGCTACATGATCGGCGTCGCCCGCTCTGTGCTGCGCACCGCCTGGTGGATGGCGGCAATCCCCGGCATCCTGATCCTGATCACGGTACTTGCCATCAGCCTGGTCGGCGAAGGCCTCAACGACGCACTCAATCCGAGGCTTCGCCAGAGATGAACAAGCTGCTCGATGTCAAAGGACTGTCGGTGCACTTCCCGTCGAGCCGGGGCGTGGTCAAGGCGGTCGAGGACCTCTCCTTCACTGTCGAGGAGCGCGAGACGCTGGCGATCGTCGGCGAATCCGGTTCGGGAAAAAGCACCGCCGCGCTGTCGCTGCTCAGGCTCCTCAACGTGCCGCCGGTGTCCGGATCGGTCGATTTCCTCGGGCGCGACCTGGCGAAGCTCGGCCTGGACGAGTTGCGCAGGATCCGGGGCAAGGAGATCGGCGTCATCTTCCAGGATTCCATGATGGCGCTCAATCCGGTCCATACGGTCGGTCGTCAGATCGCCGAGGTGCTCCGGCTGCATCTCGGCATGACGAGGGCTGAAACCGAGCGCGAGGTCGTCAGGATGCTCGGGCTGGTCGGGGTGCCGGCGCCGGAGGCACGCGCCCGGCAATATCCCCACAATCTGTCGGGCGGCATGCGCCAGCGCGTGATGATCGCCATGGCGCTGGCCTGCCGGCCCAAGCTGCTTATCGCTGACGAGCCCACCACGGCGCTCGACGTAACTGTCCAGGCGCAGATCCTCGAATTGATCGACGAGCTGAAATCGACATTCGGTATGGCTGTGCTGCTCATCACCCACGATCTGGGTGTAGTTGCCGAATATGCGCATCGGGTACTGGTCATGTATGCCGGGCGGAAAGTCGAGAACGGGACCGTTCGCGACATCTTCTACGACCCCCGCCATCCCTATACGCGCGGCCTGCTGAGCTCGGTGCGGTGGGACGATCATTCGGGACCGTTCCTGCCGGAAATCCCTGGTACCGTGCCGTCGCCGCACGAGTTGCCGGCCGGCTGCAGCTTCGCACCGCGATGCGGATCCGCTCTGCCGATCTGTCAGCAGCAACGCCCTGCCGACCTGCAAGTGGCGAGCGGTCACGAGGCGGCGTGTTTCCTGAACGAAGAGGTGCTCGCAGATGCTGGCCGCTAGCGATATCGTCCTCGAATGCCAGGATCTCGTGAAGCATTACGCGATCGGCAGCGGCCTGTTCTCCAATGCATCCAAGGTCCATGCGCTCGATGGCGTCACCCTGCAACTCCGGCGTGGCGAGACGCTCGCCGTGGTCGGCGAGTCCGGCTGCGGCAAGTCGACCCTGGCGCGCTGCCTGATGCGCCTCGACGAGCCGACCAGCGGCACCATCCGCCTTGCGCGGGAAGATATCTCGCATCTCGGCGGTTCCGCGCTTCGCGCCCTGCGCCGGAAGCTTCAGATCGTCTTCCAGGATCCCTATGCAAGCCTGAATCCGCGCCGTACCGTCTTCCAGACGATCGCCGACCCGCTGCGCATCCACGGCCTTGCCAGGGGCCGGTCAAGGGCCGAGCGGGTCAAGGAGCTGCTGCGCACCGTCAGCCTTGGCGAAGAGTTCATGTCCCGCTATCCGCACGAGCTCTCCGGCGGGCAGAGGCAGCGCGTGGCGATCGCGCGGGCACTGGCCGTCAATCCCGACGCGATCATCTGCGACGAGCCGGTGTCGGCGCTCGACGTCTCGATCCAGGCGCAGGTCATCAACCTGCTGAAGCGGCTCCAGCTCGACCGCCAGCTCTCCTATCTGTTCATCTCCCACGACCTGTCGCTGGTCATGCACATCTCGGACCGCGTCGCGGTCATGTATCTGGGCCAGGTGGTGGAACTGGCCGACAGGTCCGAGCTGGCGAAGGGCGCGCTCCACCCCTATTCGAAAGCGCTGTTTTCGGCGGCGCCGATTCCCGATCCCGATGCCGCCAGGGAACGCAAGCGAACAATCCTCTCCGGCGATCTGCCGAGCCCCGTCGATCCCCCTGCAGGTTGCCGTTTCCAAGGGAGATGCCCGTATGTACAGGATTTGTGCATTGGCCAGGCACCAGAGTTGCGAACCGTTGGAAACCGGCTAGTGCGTTGTCATTTCGCGGAGGAGATCAATGCCGACCTGCTCAATCCTGAAGTCGTCAAGGAAAGCCATTCCGTGCGGGACTAGAGCATCAGGCGAGAAGCCTTGAATCCGAGCGGTCTTCCTTGGAAGCGAGGTCTGATTCAGTGGCCGCAGGAGGGTGCGGATCTCGTTGCGCTTGGCGTTGCCATGAGTAGGTGTGAAGGTTCTCCG